>CAZKJY010000156.1:0-5408 GCA_964553165.1 uncultured Enterobacteriaceae bacterium | reverse complement strand
GCTACTGGAACCCGAAAATGGAACCCTATATTTTCGGTGCCCGGAATAAAATCCATATCATCAATCTCGAACATACCGTTCCGGCTTTTAATCAGGCGCTGGCCCAGGTCAAGCAAATGGCAGAGCGGGGACAGAAAATTCTCTTTGTTGGCACCAAACGGGCTGCCAGCAAAATTATCAAAGATGAAGCTTCACGTGCGGGCATGCCCTATGTTGACCAGCGTTGGCTGGGCGGCATGCTGACCAACTACAAAACCATCCGGGCGTCAGTAAAAAGGCTGAAAGATCTGGAAACCCAGGCTTCGGACGGCACCTTCAGCAAACTGACCAAAAAAGAAGCGCTGATGCGTACCCGTGATCTGGAGAAACTGGAAAAGAGCATTGGCGGTATCAAAAACATGGGCGGTTTGCCTGATGCCCTGTTTGTCATCGATGTGGATCATGAGCGTATTGCGGTGACAGAAGCCAATAAGATTGGTATCCCGGTAATCGGCATTGTTGATACGAATAGTGATCCGGATGGCGTGGATTATGTCATTCCGGGTAATGATGATGCGATCCGGGCGATTCAGCTTTATGTCACGGCTATCGCTGATGCCTGTGTGGCCGGAAAAGGTGATGCGGAACTGGTCGCTGCCAGCAAAAACGAATTTATCGAAGAACTTGAGGACGGTGCCGGTGCCGCGAAAAAAGAAAGCGGCCCCAAAGTGACTGTCAAAGCCAAGGCAAAAGCCAAGGAAGCAGATAAAACCGAAGCAGAAGCTGAGCCAGTAGAAGCCAAGGCTGAAGAGGAAGAAGCTGCTCCCAAGCCAAAAGCCAAAGCAAAGGCAAAAGCCGCGCCTAAGGCGAAAGCCAAAGCAAAAGCAGCGCCCAAAGCAAAGGCCAAAGCTAAAAAAGAAGCCTAGTCCTCAACAGGCTTTGAACAGAATCTGGCGGCAATGGTGAATGACCATTGCCAGCTCAGCATAAACTTTTTCAAACGACTGTACTCTAAGCTGAGTAATTTGTCGGAAATAATGCATTTGCAGTGAAGGAGCCGAACCATGGCAGAAATTACAGCGTCTTTAGTCAAAGAATTAAGAGAAAGAACCGGGCTTGGCATGATGGATTGCAAGCGGGCTCTGACAGCAGCCAATGGCGATATGGAACAGGCCATTGAGGATCTGCGCAAAGAAGGCGGTCTGAAGGCTGCGAAAAAAGCAGGTCGCACCGCCGCAGAAGGCCTCGTGTTGGTGAAAGTGGCCAGTGACAACAGCAAGGCTGTGATGCTGGAAGTCAACAGTGAAACCGATTTCGCGGCCCGTGAAGAGAACTTTTCCAAATTTGCCAGCAAAGTCCTTGACGCAGCCTTTGAGCGGGAAGAGGCCGATGTCAGCAAACTGATGAACGAAGAACTGGAAGCAGCAAGACTGGCTCTGGTGCAGAAAATTGGTGAGAACATCACCGTGCGCCGTGTAGCTGTTGCTGCTGAAGAAGGCCGTGTTGTGGGTGCCTATGTTCATTCCAACGATAAAATCGCCGTACTGGTTTCCCTGAAAGGGGGAGATGAGGCTTTGGCTAAGGACATCGCCATGCATGTAGCGGCAGTTAACCCGATGGTTATCAATGCTGAAGATGTGCCTGCAGACGTTTTGAGCAAGGAAAGTGAAATCTATACAGCACAGGCAGCAGAAAGCGGCAAACCGGCCGACATCGTCGAAAAAATGGTCAGTGGCCGACTGAAGAAATATATTGCTGAAGTGACTTTGCTGGAACAGGCTTTTGTCAAGGATCCTGATGTCAAAATCAGCAAACTGGTCGCTGATGCCAATGCAGAAATTATGAGCTTCACCCGCTTTGAAGTTGGTGAAGGTATCGAGAAACAGGTTGTGGATTTTGCGGCCGAGGTTGCCGAGCAGCTTAAAGGCTCAGACGACGATAAAAAATAAAGAAGCAGGTCTCTAAACCCGAACGACATTTACGTAAAAAACGGCCAGATAGAGGCGAGGACATGAGCACCAAGATTCGTAAATACGACAGAATACTGCTCAAACTCAGTGGTGAGGCTCTGACGGGATCGGCAGAGTTTGGCATTGATCCCAAAGTCCTTGATCACATGGCGCTGGAAATTGGTCAGCTGGTTGAAATCGGCGTTCAGGTTGGCATGGTCATTGGAGGAGGCAACCTGTTTCGCGGTGCCGCTTTACATGAAGCGGGCATGGAACGGGTTACCGGGGACCACATGGGCATGCTGGCGACCGTCATGAATGCACTGGCCATGCGAGATGCCCTGGAAAGAGCAAACATCTCCACCCGGGTCATGTCGGCCATTCCGATGAGCGGGGTGGTGGAACATTACGATCGTCGTACTGCCATCAGGCATCTGAAAGACGGTGATGTCGTCATTTTCTCGGCGGGCACCGGCAATCCCTTTTTTACCACTGACTCTGCCGCGTGTCTGCGTGGTATCGAAATTGATGCTGATCTGGTCCTGAAAGCCACCAAGGTTGATGGTGTCTACTCGGATGATCCGATGAAGAACCCCGATGCCGTCAAGTTTGACCGCCTTAGCTATGATGAGATACTGGACAAGAAACTTGGCGTTATGGACCTGACCGCCATCTGCCTGAGCCGGGACCACAATTTGCCGGTTCGGGTATTTAACATGAGCAAGAAGAAAGCCCTGTTCAATATTCTGGTAGGCGAAGAGGAAGGAACGCTGATCGAGGCACAATAAGTAATAAAAGGCGAAGGAGAGAAGTGTGATAAAAGAAATTTTGACAGATGCAAAACAGCGAATGGACAAGAGCCTGAACAGTCTGGATATCGCCTTCAATAAAATTCGAACCGGCAGGGCCCACCCGAGTATTCTTGACAGTGTCATGGTGGATTACTACGGGACGGAAACCCCCATTCAGCAGGTGGCCAATATTACTGTTGAAGATGCCCGCACACTCATGATCAGTCCCTGGGAAAAGAATATGCTTTCCAAGGTGGAGAAGGCCATCATGAGTTCAGACCTTGGCCTGAATCCTTCCAACAATGGTGATGTAATCCGCGTGCCGATGCCGCCACTGACCGAAGAAACCCGACGTGAATACACCAAACAGGCCAAGCAGGAAGCCGAAAATGCACGCGTCGCTCTGAGAAATATTCGCCGGGATGCCAATCAGCATCTGAAAGAACTGCTCAAGGAAAAGGAAATCAGTGAAGATGAAGAGCATCGTGCCGAACAGGAAATCCAGAAATTGACTGATAGTCATATCGCCAGGGTAGAAGAAAAGTACGCAGCCAAAGAAGCCGATCTTTTGTCGATTTAAGCAGGCAAGAGGTTTCTTCTGATGTCCAGAGACAGCCTGAAATTCCCCCGCCATATTGCGATTATCATGGATGGCAATAATCGCTGGGCCAAACGTCAGAACAACTCCCAGCTTAGTGGCCATCGGGCCGGCGCAATCCAGGCCAGAAGCATTACCAATTATTGCGCCGAACTGGGTATTGAATATCTGACTCTCTTTGTGTTCAGCAGTGAAAACTGGCTGCGGCCCAAAAAGGAAGTGAATGCCCTGATGGCCCTTTTTCTGTCAGTCCTGCAGCGACAGGAAGTGAATAAATTACATGAACGTAATATCCGGATTAACTTTATTGGTGATCAGGAGCGCTTCCCGAAAAAATTGCGCAAGCAAATGCAGGTGGCTGAAGAGCTGACCCAAAATAATACCGGGCTGGTGGTGAATGTGGCCGCCAATTATGGCGGGCGCTGGGATATTCTGCAGGCAGCAAGATCCCTGGCAGCTGCAGCCAGCAGCAATGAAATCAAATTGCATGACATCGGCGAAGCTGAATTCCAGCGCTATATTTCACTGGGAGACATGCCGGCACCAGACTTGTGTATCAGAACGGGAGGGGAGCAGCGAATTTCCAATTTTCTGCTCTGGCAGTTTGCCTACACCGAGCTCTATTTTACCGATGTTTTCTGGCCGGATTTCGATGAAAAGGAACTCGACAGGGCGTTGAAAGATTTTACCAAACGGCAACGGCGCTATGGAAAAGCCAGTGAGCAGGTCAGCTCCTGATGCTCAGGCAGCGGGTTATTACGGCACTGATTCTGGTTCTATGCCTGCTTGTGGTGGCGTTCTTTTCCAATGAATTCGCATATTTTTTATTTTTAAGTCTTGTCACGGCACTGGCAGCCTGGGAGTGGAGCAGGCTGTCGGGCATGAAGCATCCCCTGAGCCGGGTGCTGTACAGCCTGGGATTCCTCAGCATTCTCTTGCTTGCCTATTATGGTCAACCGGCGTCGCTTGAACCGTTGCTGCTGCTCAGTCCCGTGTTCTGGATGCTGATGCTGATACTGATCGTGCTTTATCCCAGGCTGGCAGGCTGGTGGAACCAAAAACCACTGCTGGCACTGGTTGGTCTGCTGGTGTTGATTCCCTGCTGGTATGGCTTGCTCGCCCTCTATGGCAATGAGCATTTTGCCTACAGTTTTCTGGGGCTGTTTCTGTTTGTTGGTGCTGCTGACAGTGGGGCCTATTTTGCCGGTAAATACTGTGGCAAGCGCAAGCTGGCAGTCAGGGTGAGTCCAAACAAGACCTGGGAAGGGGTCCTGGGTGGTTTTGTCAGCTGTGTCCTGCTCGCATTGCTCTATGGATTCATTTACAGCCAGTTGGTCGCGGACCGCTTCCCCTGGGTCTTTGTGCTCTCCTGTCCCGCACTGATCTGCCTGTTCAGTATTACCGGGGATCTGTTTGAGAGTATGCTAAAACGTGAGCAGGATATTAAGGACAGCGGCAATCTTCTGCCCGGTCATGGAGGCATTCTGGATCGCATAGATGGCGTAGTGGCAGCAGCCCCCGTCTATTTTTTGCTCACGGACGTCTTTCTGTGAGAGTGTTGGTATTTCAGTCATGAGTCTTGCTGCAAAACAACAACTCTGCATTCTTGGTTCCACGGGTTCAATTGGACTCAATACCCTGAAAGTGGTGGATAGCAATCCAACGCGCTATGAAATCTTTGCCCTGACTGCCAATACCCAGGTGGATCTTTTGTTTGACCAGTGTGTTCGCTATCAGCCGGCTTTCGCGGCAATGGTCGACCAGAAGGCGGCAAAGACGCTGCAGGAAAAACTGGCTTCGGAAAGGATAGGCACCCGCGTACTTACCGGAGAAAAAGCCCTGCAGGAACTGGCAGGACATGAGCAGGTAGACATCGTTATGGCAGCGATTGTCGGTGGCATCGGGCTTTTGCCGACCTTGACAGCAGCTCAGGCAGGCAAACGGGTGTTGCTGGCCAACAAGGAATCTCTGGTGATGGCAGGTTCCCTCTTTATGGAGACAGTGAGACAGTCCGGTGCTTTGTTGCTGCCAATTGACAGTGAGCACAATGCCATTTTTCAGTGTTTGCCGGTTGATCGGCAGGGCCGTTTT
>CAZKJY010000155.1:0-5425 GCA_964553165.1 uncultured Enterobacteriaceae bacterium | reverse complement strand
CTCAACCGGGACATCAAAGCAATCAGCATCCGCCAGCCCTCACTGCGCTGGCCGGTGTCTCCGGAACTGAGTGAGACCTTGCCGGATCAGCGCATCCTGGGTGTCACCCGTCGTGGCAAGTATCTGCTGCTTCAAACCCGGTCGGGATATACCCTGATCCATCTGGGCATGTCCGGCAGCCTGCGCATCGCTTCTGAAAAGGATGAAGTTAAAAAGCATGATCATGTCGATATAGTTATGAAAAATGGGGCTATCTTGCGCTATCATGATCCAAGGCGCTTTGGCTGCCTGCTTTGGGCCGGGCAGGAGCCTTTCAAGCATGTCCTGCTGGAACATCTGGGGCCGGAACCGCTGGAAGCTGAGTTCAGTGCCGCGTATCTGCATCAGCTCTCACGCGGGCGAAGGACGCCGGTGAAGACCTTCATCATGGACAGCCAGGTCGTGGTTGGGGTCGGTAACATCTATGCCAATGAAGCGCTGTTTGCGGCGGGGATCAGTCCGCGCCGGAAAGCAGGCGCAGTCAGCCTGGATGCCTATGAGCGTCTGGTCAGTGCGATCAAGCAGATTCTTCAGCAGGCAATCCAACAGGGCGGCACCACCCTGCGTGACTTTGTGGGCGGGGATGGCAAGCCGGGGTATTTCAAACAGTCTCTGTCTGTATACGGACGTCGTGGTGAAGCCTGCCTGCGTTGCCAAAAGCCGCTGCGGGAAATCCGCTTGGGGCAGCGCAGTACGGTCTACTGTACCCACTGCCAGTCCTGAAAAAATGTCTCTGTGGTAATGACGTTTATCTGCAGCCAGCGGCTTACTTGCTGTTGATGGCTTTCAGACGCTGATACTTGCGGAACAGCTCTTCATGGCTTTCTTCGTGTGAGGGGTCCAGCGGGATGCAGTCAACCGGGCAGACCTCGACGCACTGCGAGGTCTCAAAATGACCCACACATTCGGTGCACAGTGCCGGATCTATCTGGTAGTACTCCGGCCCCATTGATATGGCCTGGTTGGGACATTCGGGTTCACAGACATCACAGTTGATGCACGCGTCGGTGATCATCAGGGCCATAGTTCAGCCCTGCTGGTTCGGTAATTCTGCAGCACCACCTCGGCAACACGGGGATCAACAAACTTGCTAATGTCTCCACCATAGGCAGCAATTTCCCGCACCAGGGTGGAGGAGATGTAGCTGTAATCTTCGGACGGGGCCAGAAAGATGGTTTCAATTTCTGGTTCCAGAACGCGATTCATGCCGACCAGCTGAAATTCATAATCAAAATCAGCGACAGTGCGCAGGCCGCGAAGAATCAGGCGGGCATTGCGGGATTTGACATAATCGGTCAGCAGACCTGAAAAACTGCAGACCTCGACATTGGGGATGTCTGCAAGAACCTGACGGGCAAGGTCAACGCGCATCTCAAGCGGAATATCCGTTTGTTTCTGCAGGTTGGAGCCGATGGCAACAATGACCTGGTCAAAGATACGCGCGGCGCGATGCACCAGATCGGAATGGCCATTGGTAATCGGGTTGAAGGTGCCCGGATAGACGACTGTGTTCATGGTGATTCCAGTGAGGAGTATGCGGCAAATTATACAGGAAAGTCCGGCATGAAGCTGAAAGTATTATACGGGCTTTGTCGGTCGCCAGCCTGTCAGCCAAAGGTTTGCTGATTGCCGGTGCTGCCCTGGCGTGACAGCAGAGCCGTCCTCTTTGATGTCAGGGATTGGGTAAACGTGTTCGCCACAGTCATGGCAGTTAACAGACGGAGCTGCGGCAATCTTCGCTTTTCATTCCAGCCGGAATCTTTTAGGCTGAGCGCTGTTTTAGCGTCGTCATTTTTATCGGCGCAGGTAATGGTTATTCAACCGCCAGGTTGATGAGTTAACAGGCAGGACTTTCGATGCGCGAAGCACTTCGTTCCAAAATTCTCACGGCACCAAAATTCCGTTACAGCCAGTTGATCAAGGCAGGCCCCAACTATGTATGCAGCGGAATGATTGCGCTGGATAACGACACAGGTGAATTGATTGATGGCAATGCAGCTGAACAGACCCGAAAAATTTTTCAGAACGTGCAGATTCTCATGAAAGAGTTTGACCTGATCTATAATGATCTGGTCAGTGTGCGTATTTTCACCACACACTTTGATGAGTTTCCCGGAATCAATGAGGTATGGGAAGAATTCTGTGTCCCGGAAAAAGTGCCGCCGGCAAGAAGTGCCTTCGGAGTCAGTGCGCTGCCCATGAATGCCAAAGTTGAAATTGAATTCAGCTTTTACCGCGAATAAGCGCTTAGTCCTGCACTGAACGTCGACACAGACCGTAGTAAACCTGTCCTGCTTTTTTATGTTTAGCCAGCTGCCATTGCAAGGGCAGTGACAAGGTCTCCAGCGGCTGGGCGGATTCAAGATAGATGGCAGCATGGGGTGTCAGCCACTGCTGCTTTTCCAGCAGATCACACGCCTGCTCCAGCAGCCTGGAGGCAAAGGGCGGATCAAGAAAAACCACATCAAATTTTAAAGTTGCCTGAGGCCGCTGCAGAAAATCCAGCGCATTGGTATTGATAACGCGTACCGGGGCATCAGCAAGCGTAGCCAGATTTTCACGAATGGCTTTGGCCGCGGCTGAACTGGATTCCACACAGTAAACGTCACCTGCGCCCCGTGAAGCTGCCTCGATACCAAGCGCGCCGCTGCCGGCAAACAGGTCGAGACAGATGGAATCAGTGATGTCCCCCTGTAGCCAGTTAAACAGGGTTTCACGTATTCTGTCAGCCGTTGGACGCAAGCCTTCCTGATCCACAAAATGAATTTTCTTGCCTCGCCAGCGACCGGCGATGATGCGTAACTGGTTCACAGGAATATGCTCTGCAAAAAAGCCCGCAAGCACCTTAAACGATTGTCCATGGATAAGCCAGATTGACTTGCCATGAGGCATAAAGTAGCTTCGCACTCCATGCAGAGAATGAGTGAAGATATAGCCGCAATAATCCTGGGGAGTTTTATCCTCCTTGGCGCTGTGCTGGTGTTTCTTGTCGCCCCCTATAGCGAGGTCAGCAGAGCCTATGAGATGGCAAATACCCTGAGTGGATTTGAAGCACAGGTCTGGCTGGATGAAGCCAATACCCGAAGCGTGCTCGGCTCCACCCTGTCAGGACTGGTAAATGATTCCAGACCCGATAACTGGCAGCTGAATCCGCTGGATGCATTTTCAGTGGATTTTATTTTTTCGCTTATTCCGTTTCTGATCATTCTCGGACTGATGTTCACCATCGTGTGTCATCTGATGTTCGAAGATGCTGTCGTCTTCCTGCGAGGCTTTGGTCTGGTCTTTCTGGTTGCCGTGCTGGCGTACCTGCTGGCCGCCCAGAATGATTTTGAGAACATGGGGATTGGCTATGCGTTGTGGGCAATTTTGCTGGGGCTTTTCGTCAACAATGTTTTCGGCTTGCCTGATGTTGCCAGGCCGGCCTTAAAGCATGAACTTTATATCAAGACAGGTCTGGTCCTGCTTGGCGCAGAAGTGCTGTTCAGCAAAATTCTGGCGATTGGTTTGCCGGGTATTTTTGTCGCCTGGATTGTCACCCCTGTCGTGCTGATCATCACCTACTGGTTCGGCCAGAAAATTCTCAGAATTGGTTCCAAGACGCTGAATATCACGATCAGTGCCGACATGTCCGTATGTGGAGTGTCCGCTGCCATTGCCACGGCTGCTGCTTGCAAGGCAACCAAAGAAGAACTGACAACAGCCGTAGGCCTGTCCATGATTTTTACTTCTGTGATGATGGTGGCATTGCCCGCGTTCATCAATTATGTCGGCATGCCGGAAGTGCTTGGTGGCGCGTGGATAGGAGGCACTGTTGATGCAACGGGTGCTGTCGTTGCCGCCGGAGCCTTTCTGGGAGACACGGCACTTAATGTCGCTGCAACGATCAAGATGATTCAGAATATTCTTATCGGCGTGCTGGCTTTTGGTGTAGCAATTTACTGGACCAGCCGGGTGGACAGGCAGGCAGGCACTGAAATCGGGGCCTCGGAAATCTGGCTGCGTTTCCCCAAGTTTGTATTGGGTTTCATCGGAGCGAGTCTGTTCTTTTCTTTGCTGTTTGCGATGATGGAGGAAGTGCTGGCAATAGCGTTGCTGGAAAACGGGGTTCTCGACTTTACTGCAGACATGCGTGGCTGGTTATTCTGCCTGGCCTTTGCCAGCATCGGCTTATCCACCAACTTCAGGGAATTGAAGAGCCAGTTCTCTGGTGGCAAACCATTGATCCTGTATGTCTGCGGACAGAGTCTTAATCTGGCCCTGACGTTACTGATGGCCTGGGTGATGTTTTACAAAGTGTTCCCGGATATTACCAATAGCCTGTGATGAACATGCCAGTGACCCTTCTCAGGAAATGTATCTATAGCGCCCTTTTTCTTGCGGGCATTCTGACGCTGCAACTGCTCCTGCATTTTGGTATCAGGCAGCTGCCCCAGTTGCAGCAACAGACAGCCATCATAGAAAGTCGGGGCATTGATCCAGCAGCCCTTTTCTACACGGAATCCAGACTGGCCCTGCAGGCAGAAAAGCAGGTTCGCCAGCAGGTGCAGCAACATCGATAGACAGATAAACCTGCACCAGGACATGGCATTCTCGCCTAATCGCTAGCGAAGCGGTGCTGCTGCTGGTAGCATAAGCCCTCCCGCAGAAAGTCAGTTAGCTCTTATGTTTGGTTTTGGAAAGCGCCCTCCTGCTGAGGCTGAAAAAGCAACAGCGTCAACGCAAAATGACCCTTCCGGTTCTTCATTTTTTTCACGGCTGAAAAAGGGCCTGGGCAGAACACGGGCAGGCTTCAGTGATGGTCTTGGATCTCTGCTGCTTGGCAAAAAGGAAATCGACGATGATCTGCTGGAAGAAATAGAAACCCGCCTGCTCAGTGCCGATGTCGGCATGGAAGCCACCAGCGCCATCATTGCTGAACTTACCGGCCGATTACAGCGTAAACAGCTGGGCGACCAGGATGCGCTTTATCAGACACTCAAGGAAGTGCTGCAGGATGAACTGGCAGCCTGTGACAGACCGCTGGAAATTCCGCGGGATCTGGGCAAGCCTTTTGTCATCCTCATGGTCGGCGTCAATGGTGTTGGAAAAACCACGACCATCGGCAAGCTGGCCAAACGCTTTCAGAATGAAGGTCGCTCTGTCATGTTGGCAGCCGGTGACACGTTTCGGGCTGCCGCTGTTGAGCAACTTAGTGTGTGGGGAGAGCGCAACAATGTCCCGGTCATTGCCCAGCATACGGGCGCTGACAGCGCATCGGTCATTTATGATGCCTATCAATCTGCTCTGGCCAGAAAAGTGGATGTACTGATCGCCGACACCGCGGGTCGCCTGCATAACAAAAGCAACCTGATGGAAGAGCTCGCCAAAGTGGTGCGGGTGCTCA
>CAZKJY010000154.1:0-5430 GCA_964553165.1 uncultured Enterobacteriaceae bacterium | reverse complement strand
TTGCGTGGTTTGTAATAGGGCGCGGCAATCTTGATCTGCGGAAGATCATCCTGGTAAATATCGCTCAGTTCGTGGATGACCTGTTGCAGACTCAGACCGGTATCAAACACATCATCAACCAGCAGCAGTGATTCATTGCTGCTGAAATGCCGTCGCAGATAATCCAGACCATGCACAGTCACCCGGGTGCGTTTACCGATGCTGGTATAGGAAGACGTGCGTATTGCTATGTGGTCACTGTGAACGCCGGCAAACTCAAGCGCTTCCTGGATGGCAATACCTACCGGGGTGCCCCCTCGCCAGACGCCGATAATCAGGTCCGGTTCAAAATTGCTTTCCAGAATCTGCAGGGCAAGTTCAAAGGCATCTTTCAGCAGGCTGCTGGCATTGATGTACTGCTTTTCCATAGTGGCTGGTGTCTTAGATTAAAATTTATCTTAATAATTCATGGTAATGACGTTAATTTTGAGACACGCCAAAAAGCGTACGTCCCTGTACAGGCTCGGCTGGTGACTTCCTGTCACCAGACGGTCTCAAAATTAACGTCATTACCATGAATCTGGCATGCTTAAACTGAAACACTGCCATAAAGTCAGTTTCATTGTGCTCCTGGACATATGCATATAACATGCGCTGACAATGGAAAGCTTTAATTCATTTCTCCTGCAGGTTGATGGGTATCTTGGCAGTTCAGCCTGGTTTCCATTCGTCCTGCTTGGCGTCGGCCTATTTTTTACCATATATCTGCGATTTCCACAGCTGCGATTTTTCTCTCATGCCTGGACAGTGCTTCGTGGCAAATATGAGAAGGCTGATGACCCAGGCGACACAACCCATTTTCAGGCGCTTTCGACTGCCCTGTCCGGGACAGTGGGAACCGGCAATATCGGTGGCGTCGGGCTGGCCATCTACATAGGTGGCCCAGCTGCCCTGTTCTGGATGTGGATGACAGCCTTTCTTGGCATGGCCACAAAAATGGTGGAAGTCAGTCTGTCGCATAAATACCGGGTGCAGGCAGACAATGGCACCATGGCGGGTGGTCCCATGTACTACATGGAGCGGGGGTTGAAAATGCACTGGCTGGCCATGTTTTTTGCCGTGGCCACAGTGATCTGTTCGTTTGGTACCGGCAATCTTCCCCAGATCAACAATATCGCCAGTTCGGTTCAGGCCAGCTTTGGTATTGCCCCGATAATTACCGGCGCGGTGCTTGCTGTCCTGCTGGGACTGGTAATCGTCGGGGGGATCAAACGCATTTCGCATGTGGCAGCCGCCATTGTGCCCAGTATGGCTGCGCTCTATATGATCGGAGCCCTGGCGGTGATCATCATGAATGCGGAGAACATCATCCCATCATTCCTGAGTATATTCAGCAATGCATTTTCGGGGACAGCGGCAACGGGCGGATTTCTGGGTGCCAGCTTTGCCTTTGCCTTCAACCGGGGGGTCGGACGTGGTCTGTTTTCCAACGAGGCGGGGCAGGGTTCCGCCGCCATTGCGCATGCTTCTGCCAAGGCTGATGAACATGTTTCCGAGGGCATGGTATCCCTGCTGGAGCCATTCATCGACACCCTGGTTATCTGTACCATAACCGGCCTGGTCATACTTTCATCTGGCGCCTGGACGACAAAATTCGAAAACAATTTTGCCAGTGCTGATCTGTTGATTCTGGACGGCCTGTATCAGGAAGATCAGGCTGCAGACCGTGATCTGATCTCGAACTATCTGATGCGGGGTGATGACAGGGTGGCTGCCTATACCGGCACGGTTAATGTGATTGATGGCCAGACCATAGAGCCACAGTTTACGGTGATTCATGCCCGCTCATTTGCCGAAGATGTCCGCTTTCAGCGTGAAGGGGAGCGCTATACCGGAGAGGTCGAAATTATTGCCGGGCAGATACAGGATCCGCTGATCAGTCTGTCAGGGAAATCCCTGCTGCATTCAGCAGAACTCACCACAACGGCGTTTGGCATGGGGCTCTTTGGTGAATCAGGGCGCTATATTGTGTCGCTTTCCCTTGTGCTTTTCGCCTTTTCAACGGCAATCGCCTGGTCCTATTATGGAGACCGCGCCATTATCTATCTGATCGGTTTCAAAGCGGTGATGCCCTACCGCATCATCTACTGTCTGGCTTTCTTCATAGCGTCCTTTACCGATACCACCATCGTCTGGAATTTTGCCGCCGTGGCAGTGGTGCTGATGACGCTGCCAAATCTGCTGGGTATCATGCTTATGCGGCGTGAGATGAAGGAGCTGGTGCGGGATTACTGGAAAGACTACGCGGATAAATAAAGTCAGCTTCCAGGCTATTCGTGGGATCTGTCAGGGATTCCCTAGTTATCCACTTCTTCCATTCCTTCTTCAATTTCTTCAATAGGATTCTGGGTTCCCGGGTCGCCAAGCATGCCGAGTGTCAGAATATTCAGCAGGGAACGGTCACGCTCTCTCTGCGGGACCTCGAAACTGAAGGCCTCTTCATTGGAGGCAGGTCGGCGCGTAGGGGCCAGAGGAGCATCCCGCTTGTTGGAACCCAGCAGGCCGAAGGTCATGGTATACAGGAATGAGGGATCGGTGATCTGGGTAGGGACGATGAAATCCCCGTTTTCGTCGAGGTTTGGGTTGTCAGGGAAGTTTTCCCGTAATACTTGCAGGCTGTTTGCGGCCAGGTCATCCAGGCCGAGACGCAGATACATTTCTGTCATGATTTCCAGTGCCCGGGGTACCGCCGGGGCCTGCTGGTAGTTTTCGACCACGTACTGAGCACGATTCAGGGCTGACAGATAGGCCTGGCGATCAATATAGAATTCGGCAACGTGGATTTCGTAGGCGGCCAGGAGGTTACGCAGATAGACCATGCGTGCTCGCGCATCAGCCGCGTAAGGGCTGTTCGGGAAGCGGGTGATCAGGATGGAGAAATCGGTAAAGGATTCACGGGCATTCCCGGGATCACGCTTGCTGGGGTCAGTGGGCAGATAACGACCCAGAAAGCTGGCATTTTCGGTGTAGAAGGCCATGCCTTTCATATAGTAGGCATAATCAATGTTTTCATCATCGGGATAGAGCCGGATGAAGCGATCGGCGGCGGCACGGGCAGATTCGGCTTCACCTGCCCGGTAATAGGCATAGACCAGCTCAATCTGTGCCTGGGCCGCATACTGGCCGAAGGGGAACTGGGCTTCCAGTTGCTGGAAATACTGAATGGCCCCCTGCCAGTTGTTGAGCTCCATGGCATCCACGGCTTCGTTGTAGTAAAACTCTTCAGTAGAGCCGACAAAGGCATCATCTGAGCTGCAAGCAGCCAGAACAAGAAGGATGCCAGGGACGAGAAATCGAATAACTGTTTTTTTCACGGATCTGATCGGAATATTGTTACGTGTTTTATCGGATTTTGTTTAAATGCCTGTGCGCCGGGCGACGGATAAATGCAACATTCTAACCGCCCAGTGTACTATGTACCGGCATGAAGTTCATCTACCTTTATAGACACCAGAAACATGCAAAAGGTTTCCCTGCAAGCACAAGTAAATTCCCGGCAGGCCGGGCTGAGGCTGGATCAGGCAGCTGCCGAGCTGTTTCCTGATTATTCCCGTGCGCGATTACAGAAATGGATCAAGGAGGGTCATCTGCTCGTCAATGGTCAGCCTGGGCAGAGCAAACAGAAACTGCTTGGAGATGAGATGCTCAGTGTTAATGCTGCCCTGGAAGCCCAGCAGCAATGGCAGGCAGAAGCCTTGCCGCTGGAGATCGTGTTTGAGGACAGCAGTCTGCTGGTCATCAATAAAATGGCCGGGGTGGTGGTACACCCGGCTGCGGGCAATTACTCAGGCACTCTGCTGAATGCCCTGCTGCATCACTGTCCCGAACTGGCAAACCTGCCCCGTGCCGGTATCGTGCATCGTTTGGACAAGGATACCAGCGGGCTGCTCGTGGTGGCCAAAACCCTGAGCAGCCACCAGGCCCTGACGGCCAGCATCCAGCGCCGGCAGGTCAAGCGGGAGTATCAGGCCGTCGTCTGTGGTCTGGTGACAGCAGGTGGAGAAGTCAATGAGCCGCTGGGGCGTCATCCGGTCCTGCGAAAGAAGCGGGCAGTGGTCCACGGTTCCGGTGGCAAGATGGCAGTGACCCATTACCGGGTACTGCAGAAGTTCAGGGCGCACACTTTGCTGCAGGTTAACCTTGAAACCGGCAGAACGCATCAGATTCGGGTACACATGGCCCATCTGGGCTTTCCGCTGCTCGGCGATCCTCTTTACGGGGGACGTCTGAAACTGCCAGCCGGCGCCAGCCCGGCCTTGATTGACAGTTTGCAGCAGTTTCGGCGCCAGGCCCTGCATGCATGGAAACTGGGGCTTGTCCATCCGCATACTGATGAATACCTGGACTGGGAGGCCCCTCTGCCTGCAGATATGCAGGCGCTGCTGGCAGTGCTGGAGGACGACTATGCCAGCATATGAAGTCATGCAGGCTCGCTGGGCTGTCTCTGATCAGGTGCAGACCCGGGTACTGGGCAAAGAGCAGGGTCTGGATCTCAGCTATCCGTGGCAGGAGCTGAGGCAGGTCCACGGGACACGCGTCCTTTGCCTGGACAGCGAACCGGATAGCGGGACATTACCGGAGGCAGATGCGCTCTATACCCGACTCGAGAATGTGGTCTGTGCAATCAGGACCGCGGATTGTCTGCCGGTTTTTCTGGCAAGTGCGGATGGCAGTGAAGTAGCCCTGGCCCACGCCGGCTGGCGGAGGCTGGCAGCCGGGGTGCTGGAGAATAGTCCGGCCTGTTTCCGGGCACCGCGTTCGGCTATTCATGCCTGGTTTGGGCCGGCAATTGGCCCCTGCCACTTTGAAGTCGGCGAGGATGTGTTCCAGGCCTTCCTGCAGGCGGCACCGTCCTCCTGCAGACAGTCTACAGCTCGGGCATTTGAGCCCGGCAGACAGGCAGGCAAATGGCAGGCTGATCTTTATGCGCTGGCCGGCATCAGGTTACAGGCCGCGGGACTGGATGCAGCCCATATCAGCGGTGGCGGGCTATGCACCTACTGTGATGCGGAAAATTTCCATTCCTACCGGCGAGACGGTGAGCAGGGAGGGCGTATCATGAGCCTGATCTGGCGTCAGCCAATATCCAGATAACGCAGATCCAGTGTACAGGGCAGTTCACGGAACGGGGGCTCATTGCGCAGTTTGAATTTGCCCTGTTTGTGACCGTGAGACATGAATCGGGCTACCCGGCGCGCCTCAGCTTCATTGGCATTGATCGGGAAGGTGTCGTAGTTTCGGCCTCCCGGATGCGAAACATGGTACTGGCAGCCTCCCAGTGAACGCTGGTTCAGGGTATCCACCACGTCAATCACCAGCGGCGTATGTACCTTGATGGTCGGATGAAGGGCTGAATAGGGAGCCCAGGCCTTGTAACGGATACCCCCGACA
>CAZKJY010000153.1:0-5444 GCA_964553165.1 uncultured Enterobacteriaceae bacterium | reverse complement strand
GGATAGCGGCACCGCTTACCAGGGGAACTTTGTATTGGCGGGTGGATTGATTGATCGCCAGACGTGACTGGAAATTGTCGGTGCAGTCCAGCACCACATCCGCTTTACTGACTTCGGCTGACAGCTTGTCCGCTTCCAGTTTTTCTGCCAGGGCCGTGACACTGACTGATGGATTAAGCTGCAGCAGGGTTTCTTTCAGGGAGGCCACCTTGCTGAGGCCAATGCTGCTGTTCTGGTGCCCGATCTGCCGCTGCAGATTACTCAGGTCGACCTTGTCATGATCGGCAATCACCAGTTCACCGACCCCGGCAGCCGCCAGGTACATGGCGGCTGGACAACCCAGTCCACCGGCACCAACAATCAGCACTCGGGCCGCCAGCAGTTTTTCCTGACCGGCAATGTCCAGTTCCGGCAGCATGATCTGCCGGCTGTATCTCAGGAGCTGTTCGTCATTCATTTTTATTCACAACCCTCTAACACGGTTGCTATGCAATTGATCAACTGCTGCTGCAGGGATTGTAACTGGGCCGAACTGAAGTCTGCTGCCAGTCTCTCACGTTCCTGCATGGCCTGGGTATTCCCCAGTTCCGCAGCAGCAGCATACCAGACGTAGGCCTGCTGCAAATCACTGTCTGTCCCCTCGCCTGCTTCATACATGCTGCCAAGTGCAATCATTGCGTCCGGGTGCGCCTGTGCAGCCGCCTTGCGCAGCCAGCGCAGGGCGGCACGATCATCTTCCGGGGCTCCGATACCCTGCGCCAACCAGATCCCAACGATGTATTCAGCCTCTGGCAGGGTTTGTTCCGCTGCCAGAATGTACCAGCGGAAAGCTTCATAGGGATTGGACACCAGCCCTTCGCCAAAACGGTACATGTCACCCAGCATGTATTGTGCCTGGGGATCGTTACCAGCTTCTGCCGCCTGCAAAAACCAGTCATGGGCCTGGGTCAGATTCTGGTCGACACCGGCCCCCAGACGGTAAAGCTGGGCCAGGTTGTATTGCGCCTGCACATGACCCGCTTCAGCGGCAGCCTGATACCAGCCAGCTGCTGCCGTGAGGTCCTGCGCAAGTGATTCACCGAGATCAAAGGCCTGCCCCAGCTGGTACTGGGCTTCACTGTCTCCGGCTTCCGCACGGGCAGTCAGTTCTTCAATAGTCACTGACTGCTGGGCCAGGGCCAGCACAGGGTAGAAGATCAGCAATGTGCGTAAATATCGGCGCATAATCAAAGCCTGGCCAGACTGACGCGATCCAGCCCGGCAAGATCCTGATGGGTTTCAGGCGTATTGTAACCGTATTCCAGAAACAGTTTTTTCACGGCTGCAGCCTGCTGGTAGCCATGTTCCAGCAGCAACAGACCACCGGGCTTCAGCCTCTCACGCGCCTGCTGCACGATCTGTCTGAGATCAGCCAGCCCCTGCGCTTCGGCGACCAGCGCTGAACGTGGTTCAAAACGCACATCACCGCGCTGGAGATGTTTGTCCTCTGCATCAATATAGGGGGGATTGGCAACGATGGCGTCAAACTTTTCATCGGTCATCAGCGCCTCACACCAGCCCCCCTGGCGAAACGCCACTTCGTTCAGCCCCAGCTTTTCAGCATTAAGCCGGGCCAGCGCCAGGGCTTCCAGACTGATATCTGTCGCGATGACTCGCCAGGCCGGCCTGGATCTTGCCAGCGCCAGGGCAATGGCACCGGAGCCAGTCCCCAGATCAGCAACTCGGGCCTGTTCCAGACTGATTTTTTGCAGGCTTAACTCAACCAGTAATTCGGTCTCAGGTCTGGGTATCAGCACCGCCGGGGTGATCAGCAGTTCAAAATCCCAGAATTCCCTGCGGCCAGTCAGATAGGCTATTGGTTGCCCCTCGTGTCGCGCCTCCAGCAAGGCCTGGTACTGTTTTTCCAGCGCCGGACTTAATTCCTCTTCGGGCCAGGTCATCAGGTAGCTGCGTGATTTTCCGAGCACATGCGCCAGCAACAACTGGGCATCCAGCAGCGGAGAATCTGTGTGTGTCAGCTTTTCGATGCCCTGCCTGAGTGCCTGTTTAAGCTGCACTGCCTGCCAGTTCCGCCAGTTGATCGGCCTGATGCTCATTGATCAGAGGCTGAATGATGTCTTCGAGATCGCCTGCCATGACATCATTGAGTTTATAGAGGGTAAGCTTGATGCGGTGATCGGTGATGCGACCATCCGGATAATTATAGGTTCGAATCTTTTCCGAGCGATCGCCACTGCCGACCAGGTTACGGCGTTCAGTGGACTGTTCCTCATGCTGCTCGGCTTCCGCCGCAGCCTGTAAGCGTGCCTGCAACAAGGCCATGGCCTTGGCCCGGTTTTTATGCTGTGAACGTTCATCCTGGCATTCCACCACAATACCGGTAGGTAAATGCGTCAGGCGGATGGCGGAATCGGTTTTGTTGACATGCTGACCACCGGCGCCGCTGGCTCTGAAAGTATCGATGCGCAGGTCATTTTTGTTGATTTCAATCTGTTCCAGTTCTTCCACTTCCGGCATCACTGCGACGGTACAGGCAGAAGTGTGTACCCTGCCCTGGGTTTCGGTTTCCGGGACCCGTTGCACCCGGTGTGCCCCTGACTCAAATTTCAGCTGGGCGTAAACATTGTGTCCTTCGATACGGGTAATGATTTCCTTGTAACCGCCATGTTCACCCGGGCGTTCACTGATGACCTCCACCTTCCAGCCCTGTCTTTCCGCGTAACGGGAATACATGCGAAACAGATCACCGGAAAAGATAGCGGCTTCATCGCCACCGGTGCCGGCCCTGATTTCCAGAAAGACGTTACTGGAATCCCGCGGATCCTTCGGCAGCAGCAGTTTTTGCAAAGAGGCTTCCAGCAGCTCCAGTTTCTCTTCAGCACTTTCGGCTTCTTCATCACCCATCTGACGGATATCGGCATCACTGTCTTTCTGCATGGCCCTGGCTTCTTCCAGGTCAGCCGAGGTCTTCCGGTAATCCCGGAAACTAAGAATCACCGGTTCCAGTTCTGCATACTCCATGGAATAGGCGCGGAATTTATCCTGCTGGGCGATCACATCCGGATCGCTCATCAGTCCCTCCAGCTCCTCATAGCGCTCACTGAGGTTCTGTAATTTCTCAACTATCGATGCTTTCATGTCTTGCTAATTTTCATCCTCACTGTCCTGTTTGCTGCTGTGCTCAGCACTCTCATCGAGTTCAAACAGGGTTTGCGCCAACTGCACCAGTTCTTCGCGGCCTTCGGCGCTGGCTTTTTTCATCTGTACGCTGGGAGCATGGATCAGCTTATTGGTGAGTAATCTGGCCATCTGGTTAAGCACAGTCTGGGGATCTTCGCCACCTTCCAGCGACTTCAATGCCTTTTGCAATTCTTCGTCACGAATCCTTTCGGCTTTTTCACGGAAGGCCTTGAGACTGCCGACGATATTGCGGGACAGACGCTTTTTCTGGAATTCCGCCAGCCCCTTTTCAATAATTTCCTCCGCTTCAGCGGCGGCATTCTGACGACTTTTCACACTGGCATCAATCACTTCCTTGAGATCGTCGACACTGTACAAATAGGCGTCCGCCAGTTCGCCGACTTCAGGTTCTATATCTCTCGGAACAGCCAGGTCTACCATGAAGATAGGCTTGTGTTTACGTGCCTTGAGTGCCTTTTCCACGGCGCCTTTACCCAGTATCGGTAACTGACTGGCCGTGGATGAAACCACGATGTCCGTGTGCACCAGCTGCTCGGGAATATCTGACAGCAGGACTTCCCTGACCCCGTATTTTTCTTTCAGTTCCAGCGCATGGGTCAGGGTACGGTTTGCCACAACAATATTTTTTACCCCGTTCTGTCTCAGATGCTGCACTACCAGTTCGATGGTTTTTCCGGCGCCAATCATCAGGGCAGACACCTGGCTCAGGTCGGCAAAAATCTGCTGGGCCAGCGCCACCGCGGCAAAGGCGACCGAGACCGGACTTTCCCCAATGGCGGTATCGGTGCGTACCCGTTTGGCAATGGCAAAGGTTTCTTCAAATATCTGATTCAGATTGCTGTCGACACTGCCAGCCTCGCGCGCGACGGCATAAGCTGATTTAATCTGCCCCAGGATCTGCGGCTCTCCGAGCACCATGGAATCCAGACCACTGGCGACTTTCATGACATGGCGAACAGCCTCATCATCCCAGTACACATAGACTGACTGTTTCAGTTCAAGGGGATCCAGATGATGGAACTCTGCCAGCCAATGCAGCACGGCATCTGCAATAGCCTGTCTCTGCTGTTCAGTATCGGCCAGATGATTGGGGACGCAATAAAGCTCAGTCCGGTTACAGGTTGAAAGTATCGCCAGTCCGCCCAGTTCTGCACTGGCACAGGCCTGCTGCAAGGCTTGATGCATCAGTTCTGGCGCAAAAGCGACCTTCTCCCGGATGGCTATACTCGCCGTATGGTGATTAATGCCCAGCAGTAGTGTAGCCATGTAAGCGTATGTTCAAAGATGTCAGTCTCATTAAAACCCGGTATTTTACTCAATACTGTAGTCACTGACTAATAAGACTGGCTATACTTGAAGCATGGGAATCACAGTGAAATGCCTTGCATTGCTTTTATCCGGCCTGCTTGTGGTGATAAGTGGATGTGCAAGCAATCAACCCGCTCAGCAACCTGATCTGCAAAACCCTGCCAGGCAAGCTGAGGCCGGGGCAGTCTCCATTGAGCCAGACACCACAGAGACAGCTTCTTCTTCCCGCAATCTGCCTCCCCCTGAACGGGAAATAGTCTATGGTGCCTTCCCGGAAGATATCCTGTCACGGGTAATCCTGGCCGAACTGGCTGGTCAACGTGGTCTGAATCAAGTGGCGCTGGACGAATACCGATCCCTGGCCCGCGATACCCGTGATCTGGGGATCATCCAGCGCGCCTCCCGCATTGCCACTTTCATGCGGGACAATGAAGCCGCTCTGGAAGTCAACGCGCTGTGGCTCGAACAGGAACCGGATGCCGAAGAGCCCCTGCGCTCACAGGCATACCAGCTGATCGCGGCCAGCCGTTTGCAGGAAGCGCTGGCCATATTCAGGCGGATGCATGCCCTGGGTTATGAGGTGGATTACCGCCTGATCAGTAATCGCACTGAAAACAATCCGGAAGCACAGCGCCAGATTGTGGCGCTCATTGCTGATTATGAAGACCTGCTGCAACTGTATCCGGATGATCTCACCCTGCGACTGGCGATGGCTCAGACCTACCGTGATAACAACCAGCTCCAGGAAGCCTATGAATTGCTGCATCAGCTGGCGGTTGAGATGGATGATCCGGTCGAAATCGTCCTAGCGGAAGTGACCATTCTGGAGGAGATGGGCGACATCAGGCAGGCAAGACGCCGCCTGCAGGATAGCGTCGATGAGCATCCCGAAAACACCCAGTTACGATTTACCCTGGGCCGCAAACTGGTCGAGG
>CAZKJY010000152.1:0-5462 GCA_964553165.1 uncultured Enterobacteriaceae bacterium | reverse complement strand
AGGCGCGTCAGGATCCGTCGTCGTCGTCGTCGTCGTTGATATCGTCGTTGCAACGCCGGGACGCCTGATAGATTTTCTGGGAAGCCAGAAAATTGATCTGGGGCTGATTGAAATGCTGGTGATTGATGAAGCAGACCGCATGCTGGACATGGGCTTCATTCCACAGGTGCGACAAATTATTTCTGCCTGCCCGAAAAAGGACTGCAGGCAGACCATGCTCTTCAGCGCCACCTTTACGGATGACATCCTGCAGCTGGCGGAACGCTGGGCTGTGAATCCCATCCGGATCGAGGTTGAGCCTGAAAAAGTCACCACAGAGACCGTTGATCAGAAAGTGTATCTGGTCACCACGGAAGAAAAATACAAACTGCTGTACAACCTGATTCAACGGGATGGCAGTGAACGTATCATTGTCTTTGCCAATCGGCGTGACCAGGTCAGAGACCTTGCAGACAGCCTGTATCGAAACGGTATAGAAGTGGGGCTTTTATCCGGCGAAGTGGCGCAGCCAAAAAGGGTCAGAACCCTGGAAGATTTTCGCTCTGCCAAAATTCAGGTGCTGGTGGCAACCGACGTTGCCGGACGCGGACTACACATTGATGACATTACCCACGTGGTGAATTTTACCTTGCCGATTGAGGCTGAAGATTATGTGCACCGCATTGGCAGAACCGGAAGAGCAGGTGCCGAAGGGACTTCCATATCCTTTGCCTGCGAGGATGATTCCTTTCTGCTGCCGGATATTGAAGCCAAGATTGGCATGAAGCTGGATTGTGAGCACCCGGATGCCAGCCTGCTTGTGGAGCCGCCGCCATTCACCCGTGCATCAAAATTCAAGCCGGATAAGCAGAAAGGTAAAGACAAGAAAAAAGGCAGGCACCATAAAAAGGGCCGCTAAGGGCTGCCAGTCTCAGGCTTTGGCCCCGGCCTTTTTCAGGATTTCGGCATACTCCCCTGAATTTCTGTGTTCAGAAACAATCTTCAGTATCGTTTCCCCGTGATAGTTTCTGTCATTGATATCCCGGCCAGCTTCGACAAAAAATTTGATAAAGCGACCAAAGGCTTCTGGCACCATGCCACGATAGGCTTTGCTCAGAATATGAAAGTCAGGTGATTCCCCGGCGCTGGACTCCAGAGACAGGAATGTCTTGATCCTGTCGTCACTCCACCACTCATCCGTGACGGAGGGTTGTCTTCGGTCGGCGCCTTTCTTCTTCTCTTCTTTCATTACTGATTCCTGTCATTCATTTTCATGTTGGTGTCGACGTCAGCACTTCGACCCCAGAGGGTTAACTGGATAATTTCGCTTTAAGAATTTCATTGACCTGTGCCGGATTGGCCTTGCCTTTGGATTCGCGCATGATCTGACCAACAAAAAAGCCAAAAACTTTTTCCTTGCCGGCACGATACTGTTCCACCTGATCAGGATTTTCAGCGATGATCTTGTCAACCATGCTTTCTATAGCACCAGTATCGGTGACCTGTTTCAGGCCTTTCGCATCAATAATACTTTCTGCATCCCCTTCGCCTGCAAGCATGGCTTCAAAGACTGTTTTGGCGATTTTTGAAGAGATGGTGTTGTCGGTAATCTTTTTAATCAGGCCGCCCAGGCTTTCGGCGCTGACCGGACTGTCACTGATGCCGATTTCTGCTTTATTCAGGTGAGCCTGCAGATCGACACTGACCCAGTTGGCCGACAGTTTGGCATCACCGCAGACAGCAACGACTTTTTCAAAATAATCTGCTGTTGCCAGGTCACCTGACAGAATGATGGCATCGTATTCGCTGAGTTTGTAGTCCTGCATGAAGCGCTGCTTTTTGGCGTCCGGCAATTCCGGCAGGGTGGCGCGAACTGCTTCTATAAAATCATTATCAATTACGACAGGCAAAAGATCCGGTTCCGGGAAATAGCGATAATCGTTGGCCACTTCCTTGCTGCGCATGGAGCGGGTTTCATTAAGGTCTGCATCATAGAGCCGGGTTTCCTGCTCAATACGACCACCCTCTTCAAGAATATCAATCTGTCTTTCCACTTCAATGTTGATGGCTTTCTCAACAAAGCGGAATGAATTGATGTTCTTGATTTCAGTGCGTGTGCCGAGCTTGGTTTCGCCTAAGGGCCTGACAGAGACGTTGGCATCACAACGCATATTGCCCTTTGACATATCGGCATCTGAAATACCGAGGTACTGCACCAGGCTGTGCAGCTTTTTCATGTAGGCAACGGCCTCTGCGGCGCTGCGTATTTCAGGTTCTGAGACAATTTCCAGCAGCGGTGTACCGGCACGGTTCAGGTCAATGCCGGTTTCACCGTGAAAATCCTCGTGCAGCGATTTTCCAGCATCTTCTTCCATATGTGCACGGGTGATGCCGATGGTTTTAGTACTGCCATCTTCAAGATCAATGGTCAGTGAGCCTTTGCCCACGGTTGGAAATTCCAGCTGGCTGGTCTGATAGCCCTTGGGCAGGTCAGGATAAAAATAGTTTTTACGGTCAAAAACGGATTTCCTGCCAATCTCGGCATTAATGGCCAGACCGAACTTCACTGCCATCTTCAGGGCTTCCCTGTTAAGCACTGGCAGTGTTCCCGGCATTGCCAGGTCATAAATATTGGCCTGGGTATTGGGGTCGGCGCCGAAACTGGTAGCCGTGCCTGAAAACAGCTTGGTTTTGGTGGCCAGTTGGACGTGGACTTCAAGCCCGATGACTGTTTCCCATGCCATGTTAGAGTCCTGGCGTTAACTGATGCCAGTCAGTTTCCTTCTGAAACTGATGGGCGATGTTAAGAAGCTGAGCTTCGGAAAATGTCTTGCCGACGATGTGCAGGCCGACCGGCAGCTTATCCACCAGGCCCGCAGGAATTGACAGGCCAGGCAAACCTGCCAGATTGACGGCAATTGTATAGATATCTTCCAGATACATTTTCACCGGATCACTGGTTTTGGAGCCAATCTTGAATGCAGTGTGCGGCGAAGTTGGACCCATGATCACGTCCACTTCCTGGAAAGCCCGGTCAAAGTCATTCTTGATCAGTCGGCGAATTTTCTGGGCCTTGATGTAATAGGCGTCATAGTAGCCGGCAGACAGGGCGTAGGTACCAACCATGATGCGACGTTTGACTTCTGCCCCAAAGCCTTCGCTGCGGGTGCGTTTGTACATGTCTTCCAGATTTTCAGGATTGTCACAGCGATAGCCATAACGTACTCCGTCATAGCGTGACAGATTGGCTGAGGCCTCTGCCGGGGCAATCACGTAATAAGCCGGAACGGATAGATGACTGTTGGGCAGACTGATCTCGATGAGGGAGGCACCGAGTTTTTCAAAAACGCCCAGTGCCTCACGAATTTTTTCCTCAACTGCGGGTGTGAGTCCCTCGGCAAAATGCTGAACCGGAATGCCGATCTTCAAACCTTGCAGAGGGTTGTTCAGTGATGCCAGAAAATCCTCAGTGGCAACATTGATGGACGTGGAATCTTTTTCGTCGTGGCCTGCCATGATATTCAGCATCAGGGCGGCATCTTCAGCCGAGCGTGTCATGGTGCCGGCCTGATCCAGGCTGGAAGCGAAGGCGATCATGCCCCAGCGGGAAACCCGGCCGTACGTTGGTTTTAAACCAGTCAATCCACAAAAAGCTGCCGGTTGCCGGATTGATCCGCCAGTGTCAGTCGCGGTTGCAGCAGGGGCCAGATGGGCAGCGACAGCAGCAGCAGAGCCGCCAGATGATCCGCCCGGGACGCGCTCCAGATCCCAGGGATTATGGACAGCGCCGTAGTAACTTGTTTCATTGGAGGATCCCATGGCAAATTCATCCATGTTGGTTTTTCCAAGTGTAACCATGCCTGCCTGATTGAATTTTTCTACGACGGTGGCGTCATACGGAGCAATGAAAGAATCCAGCATGCGTGAACCGCAAGTGGTTTTTATTCCTTTGGTACAAAAAATATCTTTGTGCGCAATAGGTACGCCGGCGAGTGCATGAGCGTCACCTTTTGCACGGGCAGCGTCTGCCGCTCTTGCCTGGCTGAGAGCCAGTTCATCACAGGTAGTGATGAAAGCATTCAGGGCGTTGTCTTTTTCATGAATGCGTGACAGATAGGCGCTGGTAATTTCCTCGCTGGAAAATTCTCCGTCAGCCAGTCGGCGGGATATTTCTGCAATACCTAATTCAAACATGCGTAAGCTTTTCCGGCAGGCTTATTCAATAACTTTTGGCACGAGATACAGACCCTGTTCACTGTGCGGTGCCAGTTTCTGTAATTCATCGCGTTGGTAGCTTTCGGTGATGGTATCCTCACGCAACGGTTGGCAAGCCTCAATGGCATGTGACAGCGGTTCCAGTCCCTCGGTATCAGCTGACTGCATCTGGTCTATCAGCTTGAGAATATTACCAAAACTGCGGGCAGCCTCACTGGCTTCCGCCTCACTCAGGTGCAGCCGGGCCAGATGCGCAATATAGGCAATATCCGACGTTGAAACTGACATAAAGTTCTCCGTTTTCCCGATTATGACCAAAAAAAGCTCAGATAGTGAAATAGTTCTGACAAAATAGATTTGATTCTTGCTCTAAGTTGTTGTCGTTGCTAGAGTTGCACACTTAGCACTACATAGACACTTTTAGGGGCACTTTCAAGGCCGGTTTCCTTAAAATAGACAGCTGGAAGAGCTGGCTCATGGTTAATGTGTGGCGATTATACTGGAAGATTGCGTGCAAGTGCGTATTCCGAATGAAAATTTAGTATTTGGGCCTGCGAGAGTTATAAAAAATTTATGCTGAAGAAATTACGAGGCATGTTCTCCAATGATCTTTCCATTGATCTGGGAACTGCCAATACCCTGATTTATGTCCGTGACCAGGGCATTGTCCTTAACGAACCCTCCGTGGTATCCATCCGCATTCATAATGGTCAGAAAACTGTGACAGCGGTGGGGGCTGATGCCAAGCGCATGCTTGGAAGAACTCCTGGAAACATAAGTGCTATTCGTCCGCTCAAAGATGGTGTGATTGCGGATTTCCAGGTAACAGAAAAAATGCTGCAGCATTTTATTCACAAAGTGCATGAAAACAGTTTCATCCGACCCAGCCCCCGTGTGCTGGTTTGTGTTCCCTGCAAATCTACCCAGGTTGAACGACGTGCGATTCGCGAATCCGTCATGAGTGCCGGTGCCAGGGAAGTACGTCTGATAGAAGAGCCCATGGCGGCAGCAATCGGTGCCGGCCTGCCGGTGGAGCAGGCTAGTGGCTCCATGGTCGTAGACATCGGTGGTGGTACGACTGAAATTGCCATCATCTCATTGAATGGTGTGGTCTATTCAGAATCAGTCCGGGTCGGTGGTGACCGCTTTGATGAAGCTATTACCACGCATGTCCGCCGTAATTACGGCAGCCTGATTGGTGATGCCACCGCAGAAAGAATCAAAAAGGAAATTGGCTGTGCCTTCCCGGGATCAGAGATTCGGGAAAT
>CAZKJY010000151.1:0-5520 GCA_964553165.1 uncultured Enterobacteriaceae bacterium | reverse complement strand
TGTCGGCATGGCTACCAATATTCCACCGCATAATCTCAAAGAAGTGATAAGCGCCACCATTGCGATGATGGACAACCCGGATATCGAGGTTGAGGAACTGATGGAGCATATCCAGGGCCCGGATTTCCCCACGGCGGCGATTATTAACGGACGCGCCGGCATCGTGCAGGCCTATCGCACCGGTCGCGGAAAGATTTACATGCGAGCCCGTGCAGACATCGAAGAAGATGAAAAAACCGGCCGTCACACCATCATTGTCAGCGAAATCCCCTATCAGGTTAACAAGGCCCGTCTGATTGAACGCATTGCCGAACTGGTCAAGGAAAAGAAACTCGAGGGCATCAGTGAGCTGCGTGATGAGTCCGACAAGGATGGCTTGCGTGTGGTGATTGAACTGCGCAAAGGCGAGGTGCCAGATGTCGTTCTCAACAATCTCTATGCCCAGACCCAGTTGCAGTCTGTCTTCGGGATCAACATGGTGGCCCTGGTGGATGGGCAGCCCAAGCTGCTGAATCTGAAAGAAGCCCTCGATGCCTTTATCCAGCATCGGCGTGAGGTTGTGACACGCCGAACAGTGTATCTGCTGCGCAAGGCACGTGAAAAAGGCCACATCCTGGAAGGACTGGCAGTCGCCCTGGCCAATATCGATGCAATTATTGAACTGATCAAGGCCTCGCCAAGTTCAGCTGAAGCCAAGGAAAAACTGCTGGCCCGTTCCTGGAGTTCTGACGGGGTACTGGCTTTGCTGGGGGATGCCGACCCTGATGTTTGCCGTCCGGATAAACTGCCCGAACAGTATGGCCTCAGAGGGAATGACTATTACCTGGCACCCGATCAGGCACAGGCCATTCTGGAATTACGTCTGCACCGCCTGACCGGTCTTGAGCAGGAAAAACTTATCAATGACTATAAGGAGCTGCTCCAGCAGATAGCGGACTATCTGGGCATACTCGGCAGCAACAAACGCCTGATTGAAGTCATTCGCGGAGAGCTGGAAGAAATCAACGAGAATTATGGCGATGAACGTCGCACCGAAATCCGTGATTCCCAGGCGGATCTGACGGTCGAGGATCTGATTACGGAAGAAGACCGCGTGGTTACCATTTCCCAGACCGGGTACGCCAAAAGCCAGCCCCTGTCGGATTACCAGGCCCAGCGACGTGGCGGTCGTGGCAAGGCCGCGGCGACCGTCAAGGAAGAGGACTTTGTTGAGCACCTGCTGGTTGCCAGTTCACATGACACTCTGTTGTGCTTCACCAGCACCGGCAAGGTGTTCTGGATTAAAGTCTTCCAGATTCCGCTGGCAGGCAGAACAGCACGTGGCAAACCTATCGTCAACATCCTGCCGCTGGAAGAGGGAGAAACCATCACCAGCATGCTGCCCCTGCGTGACTATGAGGAAGACAAGTTTGTCTTCATGGCTACCAGTAATGGCACCGTCAAAAAGGTTGCCCTGACCAATTTTTCACGGCAGCGCAGTGTCGGTCTGCGTGCCATTGAACTGGAAGAAGGCGACAGCCTGATCAAGACAGCCATCACCAATGGCCAACAGGATGTCATGCTCTACAGCAGCTCCGGCAAGGTCATTCGCTTCCACGAAGCGGATGTCCGGGCCATGGGCAGAACCGCCAAGGGCGTCCGCGGAATCCGCCTGGAGGATCAGCACTACATGGTGGACATGATCATTCCGGAAGAGGGTGCCCAGATTCTGGCGGTCAGCGTAAACGGCTACGGCAAACGTACTCGCGTGGAAGAATTCCCCACCTACAAGCGCGGCGGAAAAGGCGTTATCGGCATACAGACCAGTGCCAGAAACGGTGCAGTCATTGGCGCTGTACAGGTCCGTGATGGCGACGAAATCATGCTGATCAGTGACAAGGGAACCCTGGTGCGTACCCGTATCGATGAAGTGTCTTCGCAGGGGCGCAATACCCAGGGAGTTCGCCTGATCAAGCTGAAGGAGGGTGAAAGTCTGGTCGGTGTTGAACGCATCGAAGAACCGGAGGAAGAGGCTGGACTGGACGACGAGGGTGTGGAAGCCCCATCCACTGGTCAGGATTCAGCCCCGCCGGACAGCGATGACTGAGATCAATCCCCGCGCTGGGGTTGCTTTTCTGGGGCCTGAAGGAACCTATTCCCATTTCGCCCTGCAAAAATATTTCGGTCCCGAACAGACCGCGATCCCTTATGCCAGTATTGAGGATGTCTTCGCGGCGGTAGACAGTGCCGCATGTGATTATGCCATTGTCCCGGTGGAAAACTCCTCGGAAGGTTCCGTCACTGCGACGCTGGACTGTTTCAACCGCTATCAGCTCACTATTTGCGGCGAAATTCTGTTGCGCATCCAGCAGGTATTGATGGCACAGCCTGGTACCGATCAGGGCCAGATCCACAAAATAGTTTCCCACCAGCAGTCACTGGGACAGTGCCGAAACTGGCTGGACAGGCATTTCCCTGGGGTTGACCGGGTGCCGGTCAGTAGCAATGGTGAAGCGGCACAGATCGCAGCCAGGGAAGCCGGTGTTGCTGCCATTGCGAGCAAGACCGCCGCTGATCTCAACGGGTTGGCGATACTGGCGAGGGATATCGAAGATTCCCGGGATAACACCACGCGCTTCCTGGTCATCAGCAAGAAATACCGCGGTGCCGCCAGTGACAAAAACAGAACATCTTTGCTGATAACCACACGCAATGAACCAGGCTCACTGTTTCGTGTTCTGCAGCCCTTGAATGATCATGCAGTCAATCTGAGCAAGCTGGAATCACGGCCATCAAGACAGGAAGCCTGGTCTTACGCGTTTTATATTGATATTGATGGCCACCAGGATGATGCGCCAATCAGTCAGGCGCTGAGCGAATTACGTGCAAGGGATATCGGCGTCAAGGTTCTGGGCTCCTATCCGGTCAGCGGAATCGTGCACGATGAATTACTGGCCAAGGAGCTGCTGTCAAAAGAACTGGCCAGCAAGAAAATCGTCATTGTCGGTCTGGGACTGATTGGTGGCTCAATCGCCAAAGGGCTGTTGGGCCATGACAACATCTGGGCGGTAGGTCGAGATGAGTTTTCACTGCGATCTGCCCATGAAACCGGCATTATTCAGGGTTACAGTACCCAACTTGAAGGCGTGTGTGAGGACGCAGATCTTATCATCATCGCCGTGCCCGGGCTGAGTGTTGCATCGATCATGCAGGGGCTGGCAGGGATCATTAAAGAAGACTGTGTCATCACCGATGTTGCCAGCGTCAAGCAATCGACGCTGGATGCGGCACGGGAGGCTTTTGGAGAAATACCACCCAATCTGGTCCCAGGCCATCCCATCGCCGGTTCGGAAAAGAGTGGTTTTGAAGCCGCCAGGGCTGAACTCTTTGACAAGCACCGGGTAATACTGACCCCGGTCAGTGAAACTTCAGCGCCGGCCCTTAACCTGATTAAACGACTGTGGGAGAGTCTGGGAGCCGACGTACTGTGCATGCCGGTTGCAGAACACGACAAGATTCTGGCAGCAACCAGTCACCTGCCGCATCTGCTGGCTTACGCGCTGGTGGATACCCTGTCGCAGCAGGACAGCAGTGCCGATATTTTTCATTATGCCGCTGGTGGTTTCAGGGATTTCACCCGCATCGCTGCCAGTGATCCGCACATGTGGCACGATATCTTTATCAGTAATGCGCAGCCAATCAAAGCCATTGTTGAGGCCTTTGAGGCCGATCTGCTGGATATGAAAGAAGCCCTGCTCAGGGGTGATGGCGATTACCTGATGGCTATCCTGCAACGCGTCAAAAAAACCCGGGACAAGTTATAAGGCAGTCACCGTTATGTCATCAAGTCAGATCTCATTTACCGTTGAGCCGGGTGGTGCCCTGAAGGGCAGCCTCAGAGTCCCGGGCGATAAATCCATATCCCATCGAGCCATCATGTTTGGCGCACTGGCAGAAGGCACCAGTCAGGTAAGCGGCTTTCTGGAGGGGGAAGACAGCCTGGCAACCCTCCAAGCTTTTCGGGCCATGGGGGTGCAGATCAGTGACCCGGAACAGGGTAATCTGACAATACAGGGCCTTGGCATGCATGGGCTTAAAGCCCCGCAACATCCATTGGACATGGGTAATTCCGGGACAGCCATGCGGCTGATGGCTGGCCTGTTGTCGGCGCAGGCATTCACGTCTGTCCTGATTGGTGATGAGTCCCTCTCAAAAAGACCGATGCGGCGTATCAGTGAGCCCCTCAAAGCCATGGGCGCCCATCTCGAGCTCAGTCATGAAAACTTTGCCCCCATTACTATCAGACCAGCCATGCTGCATGGCATTGATTACGTCATGCCAGTGGCCAGCGCCCAGGTGAAATCCTGTCTATTGCTGGCGGCCATGTACGCCGAAGGTACTACCCAAATCCATGAGCCCGCACCCTGCCGGGATCATACCGAGCGCATGCTCAAGGCCTTTGCCTATCCTCTGCAGGTAGCAGGTAATCGTGTCGTCATTACCGGTGGCGGTAAATTAACAGCCTGTAGTATTGATATCCCGGCAGACATCAGTTCCGCAGCTTTCTTTCTGGTCGGTGCCAGCATTGCGCCTGGCTCGGATTTAATTCTTGAACATGTTGGTATCAATCCCACCCGACTGGGAGTCATCAATATCCTGCGAGAGATGGGGGCGGATATTACCTACCTGCGAGAATACAGTACCGGTGGTGAACCGGTTGCGGACATACGGGTACGCTACACCCCCCTCCGGGGAATTGATATCCCGCTGGAGCAGGTACCTTTGGCTATTGACGAATTTCCGGCGCTGTTTATTGCCGCTGCCTGTGCCCAGGGAACCACCACATTACGGGGGGCCGAGGAATTGCGTGTCAAGGAAAGTGACCGTATTCAGGCCATGGCAGATGGGCTGGCGGTGCTGGGTATCAGTCACCAGGTGGTGGCCGATGGAATTGATATCGAAGGTGGCGAGTTTGGTGGCGGGGATATCGACAGCCAGGGAGATCACCGGATCGCGATGGCCTTCAGTATGGCTGCCCTGCGTGCAGGCAAGACCATTCGGGTGCATGACTGCAAAAATGTGGATACCTCGTTTCCGGGTTTTGTGGAGATGGCACGTTCCAGCGGACTTGTGCTGGAGAGCAGTGCATGAAAGGGCAGATCCCGGTCGTTACCATTGATGGCCCCAGCGGAACCGGAAAGGGCACGATTTCGACCATGCTGGCAAGGGAACTGGGCTGGCATTTCCTGGACAGTGGTGCTCTCTATCGTCTGGTAGGAGTCGGCGCTGAACTTAATAATATAAAATACAGCAATATCAAAGAGATAGTAAGTTTTTCTGAGAATATGGATGTAGTTTTTTCCGGCAAATTTGAGGGCTCAATTGAACTAAATGGTGAAGAAATATCCGATCTGATCCGGGCAGAAAGCAGCGGTGCCAAAGCTTCTCTGGTAGGCGCCATTCCGGAAATCCGACAGGCACTTTCTGACCGCCAGCTGGCTTTTCGGCAGCCACCTGGCCTGGTTGCCGATGGCAGGGATA
>CAZKJY010000150.1:0-5557 GCA_964553165.1 uncultured Enterobacteriaceae bacterium | reverse complement strand
ACTTTGTCTTCTCTAAGAAAAGAGATTTCGATAACCTTCTTTACAATGTTAAAGAGTTAGAAATGAAGGCATACACTGTTTCAAAAGAATGGTGGGCAGAAGTCAGAAAGGTTGGCAAAGTTGTCAACAAATTGAAGAAGAGGCCTGACACCAGCTCAGAGGTCATCGAGGCTGCTAGGAAACTCGTTGAGAAATGGAAAGAGCTTGTTATGAACGAGGAGGAAAATGATGAAGAAGCCGAAGAAATCATGGAGATGGCATTCAAGCTGGAAGGCGTCGTCCGCAACGTTGGCAAACATGCCGGTGGTGTGGTGATAGCGCCGGGCAAGCTCACCGATTTTACACCGCTGTACTGTGATGAAACCGGGGCCAACCTGGTTACCCAGTTTGATATGAGTGATGTGGAAAAAGCCGGTCTGGTCAAATTTGATTTTCTTGGCCTGCGTACCTTAACCATCATCAACTGGGCGGTTGAAATGATCAATGCCGAGAGCCGGGCTAAAGGCAAGGCTGTGGAAACTCTGGATATCAGCCATGTGCCACTGGATGATCCGGGGGTTTACCAGCTGTTGATGAGTGGTGAGACAACGGCTGTGTTCCAGCTCGAATCCAAGGGCATGAAAGAACTGATCAAACGACTCAGGCCCAATACCTTTGAGGATATTATTGCCCTTGTCGCCCTGTACCGCCCGGGTCCACTGGGTTCCGGCATGGTGGATGATTTTATCAACCGTAAACACGGTGCCGAAGTGGTCTATCCGCATCCCTTGCTGGAGCCCATTCTGAAAAATACCTACGGGGTCATTCTGTACCAGGAACAGGTTATGCAGATTGCCCAGGTACTGGCGAACTACAGTCTGGGTGGTGCCGATGTGCTCCGCCGCGCCATGGGTAAAAAGAAACCGGAAGAGATGCAGAAACAGCGCGAAATCTTCATGGAAGGCGCGCGTAAAAACGGGATTAATCCGAAACAGGCCGAGTACATTTTCGAGCTGATGGAAAAGTTTGCGGGTTATGGATTCAATAAATCCCACTCTGCGGCCTACGCGCTGGTGTCCTATCAGACGGCCTGGCTGAAACGGCATTATCCAGCTCATTTCATGGCCTCTGTGCTCTCAGCCGACATGCAGAACACGGACAAGATTGTCGTCCTTGCCGATGAATGTCGGCGCATGCAGCTGCCCCTGCATGCCCCTGATGTGAATATAGGACGTTATGGTTTTACCGTCGATTATGAAGACGGCAAGCCCCAGGTTATTTATGGGCTCGGTGCCATCAAGGGACTGGGAGAAGGGCCGATTGAAAATATCATCAAAACCCGTGAGGCGGGAGGCGCATTCAGAAATCTGTATGATTTCTGTCAGCGCGTTGATTTGGGTGTTATTAACAAACGTTCGATTGAGGCACTGATACGTTCAGGGGCCTTTGACTCGATCAGCGTCAACACGGACCGGGCCATCCTGCTGGCCTGTATGAGTGAGGCCATTAAAACGGCAGAGCAGACTGCCCGCATCGAGGAAAGCGGGGTGGAAGACCTGTTTGGCAATCTGGTGCCGACTGCCTCAGCCGAGGAAGATGTCTATGCTGCCTACCGGCATATCCGACCCTGGAGTGAACAGCGTCGGCTGCAGGAAGAAAAAGAAAGCCTGGGGTTGTATCTATCGGGCCACCCGATTGAGGAATACCTGCCGGAAATTGTCCGCATGACCAATCGCCGGATTGTCAATCTGCGTGCGGACAATGCTGTTCAGACCGTGATCGGCCTGATCCATGACATGCGCGTTATCAAGAGCAAACGGGGCGGCAATATTGCCATCCTGACCCTGGACGATCAGAGTGCCCGCATTGAAGTCACGCTATTTGGGGAGGTCTATGAATCAGTGCGCGAAAATCTCAACAAGGATGCCATTGTGCTGGTTGAAGGTCAGGTCAGCCAGAACGAATTTGCCGGGGATGGCAGCCTGCAGATTCGTGCCAAGCGTATTGCGAGTTTTCAGGAAGCCAGGGAATCCTACGTCAACAATATTACCCTCAACCTGGATCAGCAGCAGGTCTGTGCAGAAACCCTGCGGGAGCTGGAACTGATCCTGCAGGATTTTCGCTGTGATGAAAGCGACGGTGGACAGTTACCGGGAAAAACCTGCGCAGTTGTTGTTAACTATGCAAGAGAGGGCGTGCAGGGTAAAATTGCCCTTGGAAAGTCCTGGCAGGTCAGGCCTGATGATGATTTATTGCATCGTTTACGGCAGCAATACGGCGAAAAGGGCGTCAGTCTGAGTTACTAAAATACATATGCATCCTGATTATCTAGAATTCGAACAACCCATAGCTGAACTTGAAGTAAAAATTAATGAATTGCGACTGGTCGGCGCAGATAACAAGCTCAATATCACTGAAGAAATTGAAAAACTTCAGGAGAAAAGCCGAAAGCTGACCACCAAAATCTTTTCTTCCCTGAGTCCATGGCAGATTTCCATGCTGGCCAGACACCCACAGCGTCCGCAGACGGCAGACTATATTCGCTACATGTGTACTGAATTTGAAGAGCTGCATGGTGACCGGCTTTATGCCGACGATGCTTCCATTCTTGGTGGAGTTGCCTATCTTGATGACCGACCTGTGATGATCATTGGCCACCAGAAAGGTCGCAGTACAGAGGAAAAGGTCAGACGGAATTTCGGCATGCCCAAACCCGAAGGTTACCGGAAAGCAAGACGACTGATGTTGCTGGCAGAGCGCTACAAGATGCCAGTTCTCACATTTATCGATACCTTGGGAGCCTATCCTGGTGTTGATTCCGAAGCACGCGGTATTAATGAAGCCATTGCCGAAAATATGGCCATCATGTCACGTCTGAAAACGCCCATTATTGCGACCGTTACTGGCGAGGGAAATTCAGGCGGCGCGATTGCCATCGGCGTCTGTGACTATCTGAACATGCTCGAGTATTCCACCTATTACGTCATTTCGCCTGAAGGCTGTGCCACCATTCTGTGGAAGTCATCTGAATACAAGGCCGAAGCAGCCGAGGCGATGGGGGTGACCTCCAGCCGTCTCGAGGATCTGGGGATCGTGGATCGCAGCATTCCGGAACCGCTTGGCGGCGCGCATCGGGACATGGAGGAAACGGCAAACCGGCTCAAGGATGTTCTGGTTGAACAAATCCGTCAGCTGCATGATATGGATACTTCTTCACTACTGGAAAGACGTTACAAACGGTTGATGCGTCATGGCGCAACCAACTGAAGCTGAGTTTCTTCGCAGACTTCCAGACATCAGTCATCACAGCAAGGCAAGATTCTGGGTCGCCTATTCAGGCGGACTGGACTCACAGGTTCTTCTCGATCTCGCGCTGAAAACACTGCCTGCCTCCAGTCTCAGGGCCATCCATGTCCATCACGGCCTCAATGCGCAGGCAGACCAGTGGCAACAGCACTGTGAAAACTTCTGTGCTAGCGCCGGCATTGAACTGGTCTGTCAGCGAATCCATCCCGCTCTGGACAGGAGCAGTCTGGAACAGGAAGCACGTCGGGCCCGTTATGCTGCGTTTGCGGCCTTGCTTCAAGCGGACGATTTTCTGCTAATGGCCCACCATCAGGATGACCAGCTGGAGACCATGCTGCTTCACCTTTTTCGGGGCAGTGGTATTAAAGGCTTACGTGGTATCCCGACAAGTCGTGATCTGCCGGGTGCCAGACTGCTCAGACCTCTGCTGGACTATACCCGGGAAGACCTGCTTGCTTATGCACGACAACACCGTCTGGAATGGATTGAGGACAGCAGCAATGAGGACCGGGGCTTTGACCGTAATTATCTGCGGCATGACATTGTGCCCCTGATAAAGCAGCGCTGGCCAGGAGCAGCAAGAGCAGCTCATCGCAGTGCGATGCTCAATCACGAAGCAGACCATCTGCTTGGCCTGCTGGCACAGGCTGATCTCGGCATGGATTTCACGATGCTGAAGCCCAAATTGCCACTCGGAAAATTAAAGACCCTGGAAGAAAGCCGGCAACGTAATACGCTGCGTTACTGGTTTGCTGCTCTGGCAGAGCAGTATGCACTGCCGGCTCCGGGCTTTGAGGAATTGCGCAGGCTGGTCGCGGAATTAATCCCGGCCCCTGCAGATGCCAGGCCACTGATCACCTGGTCTGACAGCAAGGTGGAAGTCCAGGCCAGACGTTACCGGGATACCCTTTATGTGCTAAAAAACTTTCCGGCACAATCTCCGAGTGGCAGCTATGCCCTGGAACTGAATAACAGTCTCTTGCTGCCCGCCAACCTTGGCAGGGTCAGGCTGCAAGCAGCCCCGGATGGGCTGGCCATTGAGGCGGAAGATAGGCTGGAGATTCGTTTTGGCGACGAAGCAGGCAGTGTCAAGCCGCGGGGAAGAAAGACCCGGACCTTCAAAAAAATCTATCAGGACTATGGTGTGCCACCCTGGTTACGTCAGCGTATTCCCCTGCTGTTTGTTAATGAAGAACTGGCGGCTGTGGGGGACCTGTTTATGTGTGCGGACCAAGCTGCCAAGAATGCTGAAAATAGTCTGATTCTTACCTGGGAGAGGGCAGATATTCATTGTGGTTACTAGCCCATTCTGGTAACCTGTAGTTCCATCTGAGTTACTCCAAGATGGGCTGAGAATGACGCGATATATCTTTATTACCGGTGGTGTAGTTTCCTCTCTCGGTAAGGGCATCACCTCAGCATCCCTCGCTGCAATCCTTGAAGCACGTGGTCTCAAAGTGACCATGCTCAAACTTGATCCCTATATCAATGTTGACCCTGGCACCATGAGTCCGTTCCAGCATGGCGAGGTTTTTGTCACCGAGGATGGTGCTGAAACCGACCTTGACCTGGGTCATTACGAACGCTTTATCCGGACCACCATGAGCCAGGCCAATAACTTCACAGCCGGCCGGGTCTACGAAGACGTGATCAAGAAAGAAAGGCGGGGAGATTACCTGGGCGCCACTATCCAGGTGATTCCGCATATCACGGATGAAATAAAACTGCGTATTGAAAAGGGCGCTGGGGATGCCGACGTGGCACTTGTCGAAATTGGCGGCACCGTCGGAGACATTGAATCCCAGCCTTTTCTTGAAGCTGTGCGCCAGATGAAAGTCGAACTGGGTTCCAACCGTGCCCTTTTCCTGCATCTGACCCTGGTCCCCTATATTCGCACAGCCGGGGAAACCAAGACCAAGCCAACCCAGCATTCTGTCAGGGATCTGCGTTCCATTGGTATCCAGCCGGATATTCTGGTGTGCCGTTCGGAACATGAGATACCGGAATCCGCGCGTAAGAAAATTGCCCTCTTTACCAACGTTGAAATGCGGGCCGTGGTGTCATTGCAGGATACGGCGACCATCTATTCAGCGCCGATGATTCTGCACAATACCGGGCTGGATGAAATCATCGTCGAGCGATTTAACCTGGATTGTCCGCCGGCTGATTTGTCGGAATGGCAGGAGGTCGTCAATCGCTCGGCGTCACCCAAACAGGCTGTTGTCATTGCCATGGTGGGCAAGTACATGGATCTGCTCGATGCCTACAAGTC
>CAZKJY010000149.1:0-5564 GCA_964553165.1 uncultured Enterobacteriaceae bacterium | reverse complement strand
TTCGATATTCTTCCATGCCTTCCTGGCGGATACGATGAACTTCGCCCAGTTGATGATTGTATTTATCGACGAAATTTTTATTCAGGTCGAGAACGTAGGCAAAGCCGCCTGTCATCCCCGCTCCAAAATTGTGTCCGGTACTACCCAGCACCGTGACGATGCCACCCGTCATGTATTCACAGCAATGATCACCGGCTCCTTCAACAACTGCATGGGCCCCAGAGTTTCTGACAGCAAAACGCTCTCCGGCACGACCGCTTACAAATAATTTACCGCCCGTTGCGCCATATAGACAGGTATTACCAATGATTGAAGTATCCTGGGTACGGAAACTGCTTCCGGGGGGCGGAACAATGACCAGCTTGCCACCAGCCATGCCCTTGCCGACGTAATCATTCGCATCACCGACCAGGGTCATGTTCAATCCGCCGGCATTCCAGACACCGAAGCTCTGGCCAACACAGCCAGTCAAACGCAGGTTGATTGGCGCATCAGACATTCCAAGATTGCCATATCTTTTGGCAATCTCACCAGAGAGACGGGCACCAATCGAGCGGTTAAAGTTCTGCACCTGATAATTAAAAATTCCGCCACTTTTGTTTTCGATGGCCGGCAGGATATCTCTCACCATCTGCTCGGCAAGCTCTCCTTTATCCAGCGGATCGTTACTGGTGGTTTTACAGTACTGATCTTTTTCGGCGGGAATATGATCATTAAAAAGCAGACGCGACAGATCGATATTGGCCTGCTTCTCAGTCTGCGGTTCAAGTCTTTCAAACAGGTCAGTACGGCCAATCAGGTCGACCAGATTCCTGACTCCCAGACGGGCCATCCACTGACGGGTATCCTGGGCGACAAATTTGAAATAATTCATCACCATCTCGGCTTCCCCGATGAAATGTTTTTCCCTCAGGGTGTCGTCCTGTGTGGCGACACCTGTGGCACAGTTGTTCAGATGGCAGATGCGAAGATACTTACAGCCCATCGCGATCATGGGGATGGTCCCAAAGCCAAAACTTTCAGCGCCAAGAATCGCTGCCTTGATAACATCCAGTCCGGTTTTCAGGCCGCCATCGGTCTGCAGACGGATACGTCCTCGCAGATCATTGGCACGTAAAGCCTGCTGAACTTCACTCAAGCCCATTTCCCAGGGGGAACCGGCGTAGCGGATGGATGTCAGTGGACTGGCACCGGTACCGCCATCATGCCCGGAAATGGTAATAAAATCGGCATAGGCTTTTGCCACGCCGGCAGCAATAGTCCCTACTCCTGGACCTGCGACAAGCTTCACTGAAACCATGGCGTCCGGATTTACCTGCTTCAGGTCAAATATCAATTGGGCCAGATCCTCAATGGAGTAAATATCATGATGAGGTGGCGGCGAAATAAGCGTGACACCTGGAACTGAATAGCGAAGACGCGCAATCAGTTCATTGACCTTACGTCCTGGAAGCTGTCCTCCTTCTCCTGGCTTGGCACCCTGGGCAATTTTAATCTGCAGAACTTCGGCGTTGACCAGATAATGAGGAGTCACCCCAAAACGACCAGAGGCAATCTGTTTGATTTTGGATACCTTGTCTGTGTTATAGCGAGCCGGATCCTCGCCACCCTCACCTGAGTTAGAACGGCCTCCCAAACGGTTCATCGCCTGTGCCAGTGCTTCATGGGCCTCCGGCGACAGCGCACCCAGTGACATCCCGGCCGAGTCAAAACGTTTAAGTATGGCTTCCAGCGGCTCAACTTCACTGATATCGATACTTTCTACGTCCTCGCGCAAACTCAACATGTCACGCAGGGTTGAGAACGGCCGGTTATCCACAATCTGGGCAAATTTTCGGTAAAGCTGGAAATTCCCGGTCTTTACGGCTTCCTGCAGGGACCTGACCACATCCGGGTTGATCATGTGGTATTCACCACCGTGGATGTATTTCAGCAGTCCACCAGCCTGCAGTTTTTTACGTGGCAGCCAGGCATCCCGGGAAAGCTGTTCCTGGTCATGCTGGAGATGGGCAAAGGTTGCACCCTGAATCCGGCTTGGGCTGTCTGGAAAACACAGGCTGGTGACATCATCCGCGAGACCGACAATATCAAACAGCTGCGCACCACGATAGGAACTGATCGTGCTGATTCCCATTTTGGAAAGAATTTTCAGCAAGCCCTTGTTGATGCCTTTGCGGTAATTCCTGTGTGCCTCAAGCTGATCCATTTTGAGGATGTCGTGAGCAACCATGTGATCGATCACATCATAGCTGAGGTAGGGATAAACAGCCGTTGCACCAAAGCCAATCAGGCAGGCAATCTGATGGGAATCACGGGCGCTCGCCGTTTCAACAATCAGGTTGCTGTCACAGCGCAAACCTTTTTCATTCAGGTTTTCATGTATTGCTGCTGTCGCCAGCAGGGCATTGATTACCAGTTGCCCCTGTTCAGGCATACGCTCGGAAATAAACAACAGGACCTTGCCGCTTCTGACCGCTTCTTCTGATTTGGCAACCACATTTCTGATTGCCTGTTCCAGGCCAAGCGCCGGATCGTAAGTCAGGCTGATGTGCTCAGAGTCATAGCCCGGACGTACCAGGTGTGACAGATTGTAAAATTTATTGGGCGATAACAGGGGTGACGTCAGGATCACGCGATTGGCATGTTCCGGGGTCTCTTCAAATACATTCAGCTCTTTACCCATGCGCGTTTCGAGAGACATCACAATACTTTCCCGCAACGAGTCAATTGGGGGATTGGTCACCTGGGCAAATTGCTGTCTGAAATAATCATAAAGCGGTCTGATCTGTCTCGACAGAACGGCAATCGGCGTATCATCGCCCATGGAGCCAGTGCCTTCATTGGCTGTCTCCGCCAATGGTCGGAGTACCTGATCCATTTCTTCGAAAGTCACCTGGAACAGCTTCATGTGACGATCACATTCTTCCGCGGGTAATGGCCGCAGATCCGGCAGATTTTCGGCCAGGGTGGATTCCACATAGACGGATTGTTCCTTGATCCATCTGGAATAGGGCTGTCTGACTTTCAGGTATTCAGCAACATCATTGGAATGCATGATTTTGCCTTTTTCAGTATCGACTACCAGAATCTGGCCCGGGCCTACCCGACCTTTGGCGATCACGTCTTCAGGACGGTATTCATTCACACCAATCTCGGAGGCAGCTGTCAGATAGCCGTTTTTCGTCATGACCCAGCGCGAAGGGCGCAGGCCGTTGCTGTCCAGAACACAGGCGGCATACCGGCCATCAGTCAGCACAACCCCGGCGGGACCATCCCAGGGCTCCATATGGAACGAGTTGTAGGTATAAAAGCCACGAAGGGCTTCATCCATGTCTTCCATGTTCTGCCAGCTGGGTGGCATGATCAGCCTGATCGCCTGGTACATGTCCATACCACTGGTAACCAGCAGCTCCAGCATGTTATCCATGGAAGATGAATCAGAACCGGTAAAGTTTACCAGCGGCGCTACTTCCTCAATGTTGGGAATGGCAGCAGACCTGAATTTGGAAATTCTGGCTTTGGCCCAGTTACGGTTGCCGCGGATGGTGTTGATCTCACCGTTGTGTGCCAGCATCCGGAAAGGCTGTGCCAGCGGCCAGCGTGGCAGGGTATTGGTGGAGAAACGCTGATGGAAGGTACACATGGCCACTTCCAGTCGCGGGTCCTGCAAATCCAGATAAAATTTTGGTAAATCCGCCGGCATCACCAGTCCCTTGTAGGAAAGAACGGTTGTGGACAGCGAACAGACATAGAAATCCTGGTCTTCCTGCAGACGGTTTTCGGCTTTGCGTCTGGCAATAAACAGCTTTACAGCCAGTTCATTCTTGGTAATCCCTTCAGCATTGATGAACACCTGTTCTATATCAGGCATGCACTCAATCGACATTTTGCCGCACACGGAAGCATCGTAAGGGACTTTACGCCAGCCAACGAGGTGCAGCCCCTGCTTGTCAATTTCTTCTTCCAGGGTCTGGCGGGCCGCTTCCATCTTGTCCGGGATACGACTGAAAAAGACCATGCCGATGCCATAGTTTTCACTGAGCTCGGCGTTGAACTGTTCCAGGGCCAGCGCTCGCAGGAAGGCATCGGGTTTTTGCATCAGAAGGCCACAACCATCTCCGGTTACGCCATCTGCAGCGATGCCCCCGCGATGTGTCATGCAGGTCAGGGATTTAATCGCCGTCAGCAAGAGATCATGGCTGGCCTGCCCTTCAATGTGGGCAACAAGGCCAAATCCACAGTTATCTCTGAAGTCGCTGGGATGATATAACCCGGGTCTCATATCCAGTTCTCTTTCAAATAATTAAAATCACAAAGGGCGGTCAACCTTCGCTTGTACAGGCGGGAAACTGCCTCTTTTTAAACGCCAAAGAGCCGCCCATTTTACACAAGGCACCAGTTTTCAGCAATCTCGCCGATATTTCAGAAATGTCGGGGTGGGAGGGCCTCAGCCAGCGCCAGACGCGGCTTTGCCAAGATTGGAACCTGCCTGAAGCGTTTGTTTCAGCAGTATCGGGTCGATATCACTCTGGATACTGGCTTTGCCAGGCTTTTCAAGGAGGATGAAGCGAATTTTTCCCTGTTCAGCTTTTTTGTCATGGCTCATCAGGGAGAGGTACTGTTCTGTCGTGATTTCAGACGGTGGCACGACTGGCAACCCGGCAGCGATGAGCAATTCCCGTATCTCACCAAGTTCCTGCTGCTCCAGCATGCCCATGCGCCAGGACAGATCAGCAGCCATCAGCATGCCGACGGCAACAGCTTCCCCATGCAACCAGCTGCCATAACCCATGGCTGCCTCAATGGCGTGACCAAAGGTGTGGCCCAGATTGAGAATCGCCCTGAGGCCGGATTCTTTTTCATCGGCAGCGACGATCACGGCTTTTTCCTGACAGGAAATCTGAATGGCTCGACTCAGCGCCTGGCTATCCCTGCCTACCAGTGCGGCCATATTCTTCTGTAGCCAGCGGTAAAACTCGCTGTTGTTGATAAGCCCGTACTTGATGACCTCGGCCAGTCCCGCTGAGAGTTCCCGGTCCGGTAAAGTGTCTAGTGTTGCCGTATCCGCAAGCACACATTGTGGCTGGTAGAAGGCACCAACCATGTTTTTCCCCAGAGGTCTGTTCACCCCTGTCTTGCCACCAACAGAAGAATCGACCTGGGCTAGCAGGGTAGTTGGCACCTGGATGAAATTGACACCGCGTAAATAGGTCGCCGCAGCAAAACCCGTCATATCTCCGACCACGCCACCCCCCAGGGCAATGAGCGTTGCCTTGCGTTCAAAGCGTTTAGCCAGAAGGGCATCATACAGAGCAGCGACATTGTCCAGTGTCTTTTCGGCTTCGCCATCCGGCAGGATAAACTCCATTACTTCAAACCCGGCAAGACTGGCTTTGAGTTTTTCCAGGTAGAGCGGCGCCACGACCTCATTGCTGACAATGCAAACCTGCCGCCCCTGAATATAGGGTCTCAACAATTCGGCTTGGGACAGCAGGCTGGCCCCTATGTGAATAGGATAGGCCCGCTCTCCCAATTCAACCTGAACAGCTATGTTTCCAGGCATC
>CAZKJY010000148.1:0-5610 GCA_964553165.1 uncultured Enterobacteriaceae bacterium | reverse complement strand
GACCCATAACGCAGATACCGTAGAAGTGGCTGTCAACCAAAGTCTCGGTGGTCACCGCCACAAACAAAATACCCTGAGTCTGAACCGCCGCAGCGGCTCTCTGGATGCGGTATCCGGACTGTCAGACCGCAGTCCCGGCAGCCAGACCCGTTCAATCATCCGCTTTCTGCATACCGGTGAAGTGCTGGGTATATGGGGCCAGACTCTCGCCGGCCTGGTTTCCCTGGCCAGTCTGTTCATGGTCTGGACTGGCTTTGCTCTGGCCTATCGCCGCCTGATTCAGCCATTGTTCAGAAAAAACTAATACTATATTTACTTAAGCGGCTCTTGTTGTTTGTGCTAACATCGCCGCGTCGCTGGTGGCTGGACGGCCTGAAAGTGACTTAGATTGGAAGTAACTTATATTCGTTGATACAACTGGCAGGAAAGTTTACTCATGAAAATTTTACTCAGCATTACATGCCTCGTTTTTCTCAATGTAGCCAGCATGGTACAGGCCCAGGAAATCACCTTCACCGAGGCCCAGGTTGATGAAGGCGTAGCGCTTTATGAGGAGTTCTGTGTCGAATGCCACGGTGACCGTCTGGACAACGGACGTTTTGCCTCTCCGATCAAGGGTTTTTTCTTTGCCAACCGCTGGGAAGGCAAAAGCCTGGGAGAACTGGCACGATACACCTACGAACAAATGCCGCAAGGTAATGGCAAGTACCTGAACATGGACGAGTACATTGCCCTGATTGCCTTTATCCTGAGTGAAAACGGATTTGCCAGCAACGGTACCGCCATGAGTGAGGAGCTTACCGAGCTTGACGGCATTACCCTGAGTTTTGACTAGGGCTTAATCCTTGCCTCAATGCCCTGTTCAGCATTGAGCTGATAAACCACATCGGCCTGAGCCGGCAATGTCGCCAGTGCATGCCGTGTCAGTCGCTCATAATGCGAAATGAACCGGATCAGTTCATCACGCGACATGAGGCGGGTATTGTTTTGCGTGGTCCTTGCGGCCAGTTTCTGTTCCTGCTGAAAACGCCAATCAATGACGCAATCAAAGCCCGGCGCACGCAACATCACCAGCATGTCCAGTCGATCAAAAAGTTGACGGTATTCCTGGTCGAGCCGTGTATTGACGTATTGACGCCAGTCGCCCGTCGAATCCTCTTCTGATTCCAGCCCATTGATAGCAGCTTCCAGAGCGGATGCTGTCTGCGCACTGATGCCCAGGCACCAGCCTTCCAGCAGAATCACGTCCACAGGTGCCATGACAGTCGGCCATGTTGCAGCCTCGAATCGATCATCCATGGCTTTATTGAAGCGTGGAATGGCCACCTGACCCGCTTGCATCAGGGCTTGAATGGTCTCCAGCGCGAGCGGCACATCATGGGTCCCGGGCACACCGCGCGTCTGTAAAAGTGGATGCACCTCTGCGGCCAGTTTTGCGCGTTCAGCACGGGTGAGGTAGAAATCATCCAGGGACAGATTGACGCTGCTGACGCCCATCATTTCCCGCAACAGGATATGCAGAAGCGCCACCAGCGTGGATTTACCACTCCCCTGACAGCCATTAATGCCAAGCACAAAGGTTCCCTGATGGCGTGAAACCCGCCGCAGGATGTCTTCTGCCAGCGGGATATACCAGCGTTCGACCGTTTGCCGGTATGTTTCAGGTAATTTTTCCTGCTCGATAAATGCCGATAGCGCGGTTTGCAGACTGGACAATGAATTCTGACTCCTATCTAGACGGACAATGCGCCCTGATAAATTTAGCATTCTGCTGCAAAAAATTCTAAACTTCAGCCATGCAAGATTTCATACGCCAGTCTTTGTATGTCACCCTTCTGGGTTTAGCAACCCTGACATTGCCTGCTATTGCACAGGATTCTGCCCTCCTGGGTCAGTGGGTGATCAATGAAGCGCTCAGTGAAAACACCGATGATAAGGTAGAACAGGCCCTGGAAGCTTCAGGCATCCGTACTAGCAAAGGCAGGTTTAGTAACGACAACGAGTTTTACAGGGGTGGTCCTGTGGAACAGGAACTGTATGACTACATTTCCTATGAAAAGACCCTTGAAATATCCCGCCAGGAAGCACAATACACTTTTGTCTATGGTGACTTTGTCCGTCCTGTGTACCTGGATAACCGGAGTCAACGGGTCAGTCTCAGCCGCATAGACGAGGTGGAGGATTTTTCGTTTGCAGACTGGAACAATGACACCCTGTTGGTGGAAGCCAGACCGCGCGATGGCGGCTTTACCGAGGAACGTTACCAGCTGAGTGAAGACGGCCTGCAGCTCAGCGTTGAACTCTATATTCATCCAAGCGGTTTCCGCGAAGCGATAGAGTTGACCCGCATCTATGACCGGGTTTCAGAGCAGATAGACTGACCAACTCATCGGGCTTTTACTGACAGCTATTCCCACGATATAAGCAAAAACCACAACGGCACCGGTAAATGACGCGACTTTTATCGGCTTTGAGTATTTACCGCCCAGGGCGATCATACCCAGCACAATATAGACCACCAGCAGCGTAATCTTGTGGACCAGCCAGCTTTGCCGGATCAGGTCAAAACCCAGCACCGCAAGCAGGCCAATGGCACTTAAAAGCAGCAGCGTATCAATGACATGGGGCACGATCTTCACGGCTTTCTGTTTCAGTAAGGGGGAATCCTGCAGCATCCAGTAGCCACGCAACAGAAAGCCACAGATCGTCAGCAGAGCGCAGGTCTCGTGAATGCTTTTCAGGATGAGATAGAGGTTCATTTACAGCAGGGCAAACCAGCTGATGGGTGTTTTGGTGATGGCGATGCCGACAATATACAGAAAGGTGGTCACGCCGCAGAAAAAAGCCGCAATGCGAATCTGCTTGGTATGGCCCCTGCTCAGCGTCTGACCCACAAAGAAAAGGTAGAACATCAAAAGCAGGACTTTCATGGATAACCAGGGCTGGTTAAACAGACCGAAATTCACCATGAAGGCCATCCAGAATCCGCAGGTCAGAAACAGACCATCAATCAGGTGGGGCACCAGTAGCACGGCTTTGTGATTCAGCCATTTGGAATCGATGACCATCAGGTAGGCGCGCCATAAAAACCCGGTAAAACTCAGCAGGGCGCAGGTCATATGGATGGTTTTGACAATCAGATACATAGGTTTCTGCGGCCGGGTCGCAAAAAAAGGCTAAAGCCTACTTGAATTGCGGTCAAAATAACAGAGAGTCCGTGCATCAGTAATGTCTCATAGTGAACCTGCCAGGTTCATGGTTAAACGTCATTTCAGACTGCGACAGTGCCCGTGCATCACTGGGCCCTCGAACGGTATAGAGAGGCACAGAGCTTGTCTCTCTCGGCGCATGAAGCAGGATGTTTCCTTTCCCTGCTGGCCTGGTTTGCGCTTTTACTAACATTTCATGCGGGGAGCCCCAGCGCAATGACTTCATCGAATTAGCCCCACCCCTGTGCTATATTTTTGCCATGTTAATTTCTGGCCTGCCAAAACGGAGCTTCACGTGAAATACAATAATATTCTGGAAAGTATCGGCAACACACCCCACATTCGTCTTAACCGTCTCTTTGCCGGCAAGGCTGAAGTCTGGGTGAAATCTGAAAGAGCCAACCCGGGCGCCAGTATTAAAGACCGCATTGCCTTGGCCATGATTGAAGCAGCCGAGGCCAGTGGCGAACTTAAAAAAGATTCAGTGATCATTGAACCTACCTCCGGCAACACCGGTATCGGGCTGGCCATGGTTGCTGCCGTCAAGGGTTATCGCCTGATCCTGACCATGCCCGAATCCATGTCACTGGAAAGGCGTCGTTACATGGCCGCGCTGGGTGCGGAACTGGTGCTGACTCCGAAGGAACTTGGCATGGGCGGCTGTATCGAGAAAGCCCACGAGCTGATGAAAGAATATGAAAACGCCTGGATGCCTTCGCAGTTTACCAACCCGGTCAATGTCACCGTGCATAAGAAAACCACTGCCCAGGAAATTCTGGCTGATTTCCCTGAAGGCTTCGATTACCTGATCACCGGGGTCGGTACTGGCGGGCACATCACTGCCTGTGCAGAAGTCTTGAAAGAAAAATTCCCTGATCTAAAAGTGTTTGCGGTTGAACCTGTCAAATCCCAGGTTATCGCGGGCATGGAAAAAGGTCTGCACCGCATCCAGGGCATCGGCGCCGGTTTTATTCCGGAAGTGCTGAACAGGGATATTCTGGATGGCACCATCGCTGTCACGGAAGAAGATGCCTTTGATATGGCACGCCGCTGCACACGTGAAGAAGGCATCTTTATCGGCATCTCCTCCGGCGCCACCCTCGCCGCGGTCAACCAGAAACTCAAGGAGATTCCTGAAGGGGCACGTATCCTGGCCTTCAACTACGACACTGGAGAACGCTACCTGTCGATTGATGATTTGTTTATGGCATAGCCTGCTTGCAGTCACATTCAAATGTTTGAATTTTAGAATTTTAGGAAAGAGTAGTACTGGCTGGCTCTTCTATCTCCCCATGGCAAACATAGCTTGACGTGGGAATCTAACACTCAAATAATCAGCAAAAAATCAGAACTGTATGGAGGAGCTATGCAAAAGCTGCTAAAGAAGTACAGCATTTATCTATTCCTGTTCGTTATACCCTCAGTTTCCAGTGCCCAGGGCACAATCACAGGAAGTTTGATTGACCCAAATGGCGTCAATATTACTGGCCTGAACCAGATAGTTAATCTGGTAAATGTTGATACCGGCGAAGAGTATTCCGGCTTAACAAGCCTGGATGGAACCTATACTGTTTCCGGGCTGTCAGAAGGCTCTTACAACCTGAGATTCGAGTTTCGTACTGCAATGTACCAGTCCTATTCCGAGGAAGGTGTATTTATTACAGACGGCGAAACCTTGCAGCATGACTTGAATATTCAGTGGAGTATCAATCTCGGCACCATTGGCGATGATCCGGGCATGCTGGCAGTGGATATATTGAGAAACTCGGGCGAAATTTCCGGCCCGACCCCCAGACTTTTCAATGGTGATGTAGATTTTTCAGGGATGTGGGTCATCCGACAATCGCCTGGAAACCCCCGCCAAAATCCCAGACCGCCCTACCAGCCCTGGGCTGCACAAATGGATGCTGAATACCGTGCCTTAAATTTTCAGAATGCAGCCGCCTACTGTATGCCGCAGAGTGCTGTATTCACAAGCATGGCTATCGGTTTTCCCTGGCAAATCACCCAGACTCCAGACATCATGATACAGATCATGGAGTTTCAGACCCCGGGTTGGCGACAGATATTTATGGATGGCCGTGACATGCCGGAAATCTGGAATCCCAGCTGGCAGGGACACTCCAGAGGACACTGGGAAGGCGATACCCTGGTCGTGGAAACTTCCGGCTTTAATGAATACACCCCGGGCTTTGGCATTCATACGGATCAGATGGTGGTAACGGAACGCTACACCCGCCCAGAACGGGGAACCCTTCTGGTTGAACTCACCGTGGAGGATCCTGGAGCTCTCACTGACAGCTATACTTTCACCAACGAGTTTGGCCTGGTCCTGGGTGAGGAAATTCTTGAATTTATCTGTGCCGAAGGCAATACCGATCCTTCTCACTGGGAACAATCT
>CAZKJY010000147.1:0-5611 GCA_964553165.1 uncultured Enterobacteriaceae bacterium | reverse complement strand
CCTGATCTGTCAGTCGCTGCGTGTCAGCGCCATTCCCTTTCTGCTCGCGGCAGCGCTGCTCTCCGATACCGGTGGTGTGGCCACCCTGGTGGGTGATCCGCCCAACCTGATGATCGGTTCAGCAGCCAATATCGATTTCAATACCTTCGTCTATCACATGGGGCCGATGGTACTGGTGGCCTGGCTGGTGATTCTGTTCTTCCTGCGTATCCTGTTCAAGAATGAACTGTCGGTGAAGCCCGCTGAACTGACCCTGGATGACCGCGAGCCACTGTCTGATCCGCGCACCTGGTACGGCGCGGTTGCCGTGCTTGGTATCATGGTGGTTGGCTTTGTCCTGCATAACGCCCTGCACTGGGAACCCTGGTTTGTCGCCGCGCTGGGTCTGACCGCGCTGGTTTTTGTCGGTCGTGACATTGATGTAGAGGAGAGCTTCGCCCATATTGAGCTGGCTCTGCTGATGTTCTTCGTGTCCCTGTTTATCATTGTCGGTGGTGTGGAGCACAGTGAGTTCCTGATGTACATCGGCCAGTTCGTGATTCCTTTTGTTGAAAACTATGGCCTGTTCACCACCTGTATCATTCTTCTGTGGGTATCGGCTGCTTTCTCAGCTGCCATTGACAACATCCCTTTTACGGCGGCAATGATCCCGATCATTCTGGGCATGGAAGCCCAGGGCATCAACGTCTCTCCGATGTGGTGGGCACTGGCTGCCGGCGTCGGCATGGGGGGTAACGGCACGCATCTGGGTTCAACCGCCAATGTGTTCATCGTGACCATTTCCGAAAAAATGGCCAAGGATCAGGGCGACCCGAGTCTGGCCATCACTCCGGGGCTGTGGTTCAAAAAAGGTCTGCCGGTGATGATTATCACCCTGATCACCTGTTCCATTATCATGGCGACTTTCTGGGAGTTCTTCGAACAGTCAGGCGTCTAAATTTAGTCGTTGACAAACTCGAGAAATACGCTATAAAGGCCTCCACTTCGGAGGCCTTTTTGCTTCCACCGTTCAATCCCTTTTGGGTTCGCTTCCCGCCCTGGGCAGTGAGCTGAGGAAAGCATATGGAAACACTTGTCTGGGATACTGAGATGCTCGTCTCAGGTCTGATCCTGTTCATTACTTTTGTCGCAATTTTTACCGAAGGCGTACACGGCATTCATCGTGTCAAATGTGCCATGGCCGGAGCCGCCGTGATGATGCTCGGCGGGTATCTGTTCGGGTTTTACTCACCGGAACAGGCCGTCGAGGCGATAGACTGGAACGTGGTGTTTCTGCTGGGTTGCATGATGACGATTGTCGCCATCATGATTCCGACCGGTGGCTTCCAGCAACTGGCTTATGCGATTGCCGATTTCAGCAAAGGCAGGCTGTTTTTACTGCTGGCCCTGATGGGAACGCTGGTGACAGTGCTTTCCCTGCTGCTGGATAACGTGACGACGGTGGTGATTTTCGGCCCGCTGATAATCCTGATCTGTCAGTCGCTGCGTGTCAGCGCCATTCCCTTTCTGCTCGCGGCAGCGTTGCTTTCTGATACCGGTGGTGTGGCCACCCTGGTGGGTGATCCGCCCAACCTGATGATTGGCTCTGCTGCTGACATTGATTTCAATACCTTCGTCTATCACATGGGCCCGATGGTGCTGGTAGCCTGGCTGGTGATTATTTTCTTCCTGCGTATTCTGTTTAAAAAGGAGCTCTCGGTTAAACCCCAGGAGCTCAGTCTGAATGATCGTGAACCGCTCTCTGATCCACGCACCTGGTACGGTGCTGTTGCCGTGCTCGGCATCATGGTGGTGGGTTTTATCCTTCACAATAATCTGCACTGGGAACCCTGGTTTGTCGCGGCAATCGGCCTGACAGCACTGGTTTTCATCGGACGTGATATTGATATTGAAGAGAGTTTCGCGCATATTGAGCTGGCCCTGCTGATGTTTTTCATTTCACTGTTTGTCATCGTCGGCGGCGTGGAACACAGTGAATTTTTAAGGTATATCGGACAGTTCATCGTGCCTTTTGTAGAGGATTTCGGTCTGTTTACTGCCTGTATCATTCTCTTGTGGGTTTCCGCCTTTTTCTCAGCGGCCATTGATAACATCCCTTTCACCGCTGCCATGATTCCGATCATCCTTGGGATGGAAGCGCAGGGCATCAATGTGTCGCCGATGTGGTGGGCGCTGGCTGCCGGCGTCGGCATGGGGGGTAACGGGACCCATCTGGGTTCAACCGCGAATGTGTTCATCGTGACCATTTCCGAAAAGATGGCCAAGGATCAGGGTGATCCCAGTCTGGCTATTACGCCTGGTCTATGGTTTCGTAAAGGAACGCCAGTGATGCTGCTAACCCTGGTCACCTGTACCATCATCATGGCGACCTTCTGGGAATTTTTCGAACAGTCTGGCGTCTAGTTGCCGAGGTGTCAGAAGTTGAGGTGTAGAGTCCTGACTCTGACACCTTTCCAGACCGTTCTCTCAGGGATCGGCCCAGCGTCGCAATAAATTGTGATAAATCCCAGTCTGGGTGATGACGGTATCGTCATCACCCAGGGTCTGCCGCAGTTTCTGGATTGACATGTCGAGATCAAACAGCAGGGTGCGTTGGCCGTCGTCCCTGACCAGGCTCTGTATCCAGAAAAAGGATGAGATGCGACTGCCTGAGCTCACCGGTGTTACCCGATGCAGACTGGTTGCCGGATACAACACCATCGAGCCCGCTGGCAGTTTCACCCGGTGTGCACCGTAGGTATCGTCAATCAGCAATTCTCCTCCCTCGTAGTCTTCCGGTTCCGTTAAAAAAAGGGTGGCGGACAAGTCCGTACGAATCTGCCCGCCCATGGGGAGAGAGCGGATGGCATTATCGACATGATTATGGAAATGTTCGCCACCCTCATAACGGTTGAACAAGGGAGGGAAGACGCGTTGGGGCAGGGCAGCTGACATGAACAGGCCATTCGCCTGCAAGGCCCTGAGAATCTGGCTCCCTGCTGCCTGAGCCAGTTCGGATTCTGCGGGCAGTTGCCGGTTTTTTTTTGCCTGAGCGGATTGATGGCCAGCCGTGACCTTGCCATCAACCCAAGAAGCCGACAGCAGCGACTGTTTCATCGCCTTCGCGGCTTCACGGCTGAGTACCTGTGGAATTTCCAGTAGCATCGTGTTCTGCCCCTAGAAATTGAAGCTGCTGCTCAGCATGATCGTGCGACCAAGACCGGGAATGAAATGTCCGCCACCGACATAGTCAATGTATTCCTTGTCAGCCAGATTCTGCACATTGAGGCGGAAACTCAGCTGATCATTAGGGGTATAGGTGCCGGAGACTTCATAGATCCAGTAAGCGGGCGCCGTGCGGGTATTGGCAGTGCTGTTGTAACGATCATCAACAAACTGCGCGCCCAGACCAAGCTGCAGATTCTCCTGGAGGGAATAGGTCCCCCAGAAATTGAAAGAGTTCTCGGGCGAGTTACCCAGCTCATTGCCGATTTCCATCAGGTTCAGGCTCTCAGTGATTTCCGTATCCAGAAAGGTATAGCCGGCGGATAGATTCAGGCGTTCATGGACGGCACCGGCGAGCCCCAGCTCGAAGCCCTGCACCACCTGTTCACCCTGCAGAATCAACAGGTCATTCGGGTCATTCGGATCCTCAGTGCGCGCATTGGTTTTTTCGGTGCGGAACAAAGCCGCCGTGGCCAGCGCACGACGCTGAAAGAGTTCCCATTTGACGCCTAGTTCCAGTGTACGGTTTTCTTCCGGATCCAGATCGGGCAGACCCGGGGAACGGCGACCTGAACTCAGTGACAGGGCCTCCGCTGAGGGATTGAAGGAGGTGCCGTAACCAATATAGAGGGAGCCTTCAGGCACGGGCTTGTACAGGAGGCCAGCGCGGTAGCTGAGCATGATATCGGTGCGGTCCAGGGCAGGGTCACCGTCAGGCAGGTAATCCAGCTTGAAATGATCCCAGCGCAACCCAGCGTTGATCTGCCATTGGTCGTTCAGGCGAATGGAGTCAGAGGCATATAGGGCGATACTTGTGGCGGCGGATTCACTCAAGGTGCCAGTACGCTGGTAATTTTCCAGATAGGGATCATCTGGTGTTGGATTAAACAGATCGGTGGAGGGTGAATCCGTGCCGGTCAGTGTCTGGGTATACTGGCGTTCATTTTCCCGGTTGATTTCAAGACCAAGCAGAACCCGTTGCTCAAAATTCTGACCCGGATTGATGTCCCAGCGCAGATTGGTCTGGTTACTGAAGATTTCATCTTCCTGGTCACGGTATTTCTCATCACTGCGACGGATAGTGGTGTCCGTGTCAAAACGGGGTGCGGTAATCATGGAATCCCTGTCTGTGTTGCCCCAGCGGCTGGTGTTACTGATGGCAAGAGATTCGCTGACACGATGTTCAAACTGGGCCGTTGCCAGGGTGGTGCCGACTTCTTCGGTATCCCGTTGCAGCAGACCATACCAGTTGGAAAAATCCACCGGGGGTGCCTGATCGGCATAGGCCGCCAGGGTGGTGTTGGAGGCAGGCACCCAGGGGATACCGTAATCCGGTACGTTGTCCTGTTGTAGATGAAACAGGCTCAGGCTCAGACTGGTGTCGGTTCCCAGCCCGAAAGCAAGGGAAGGGGCAAGCCCCCAGCGCTGGTTATTGACCTGATCACGACCGGCAACATCCTGTTCGTGATACAGCAGATTAAGACGTCCGGCTGTGGTCCCGGTGAGAGGGCGATTCAGGTCCACAGCCAGACGGGTGAAACTGTCGGTACCCACGGACAGGCTTGTGCTGTTCTCCTGTTCCAGATAAGGCGTTTTACTGACCAGATTGATAGAACCTCCCGTGGAGCCTCGACCGGAATAATCGGATGAGGGACCTTTCACAACTTCAACCTGTTCAAGATTAAAAGGATCACGGGTATAGCCGCCGAAGTCGCGGACATTGTCGACAAAAATATCGGTACGGGCGCTGTGTCCACGGATAGACAATTGATCTCCGGCGGGCGTACCGCCTTCCCCTGCCTGCATACTGATGCCGGAGACATTGCGCAGCACATCACGCAGGGTGGTGGCATTACGTTCATTTATGAGATTTTCCGGAATCACATTGACCGTCTGTGCCGTATCGAGCAGCGGACGGGTAAATTTCACTGACGCTGGGTCCCTTTCATAGGGGCGTCCAGTGATTTCAATTTCTTCAGGTGTGGAATAGGTGCTGGTATTCTCCTGGGTAAATGCGGGGCTGCTGAGAGCGCTTGTGATAGCCAGGGCGAGAGAGGTTCTGGATAATCTTGCGGGTGATTGCTTGCGGACAGGTAAGGACATGGCGGGCTCCAGTTGATAATATAAATCTAAACGATAATCATTATCATTTAGATAAAGCGCCAAGTCAACACCGTATTGCAAAAAATAAATACAGGGTAAAATTCTGATTTTTCCAGGGGTAAATAAATACATGAGCAGGCAAGATGCTACGCATTAGCTCGATTACCGATCCGGGGCTGGTTAGAGCCAACAATGAAGATTTCTACCTGTTCAGTCGTGATTACCGGATCATCATCATTGCCGATGGCGTGGGGGGACATGATTACGGGGAAGTTGCCAGCAAGCTTGCCGCAGAAAGTGCCTA
>CAZKJY010000146.1:0-5677 GCA_964553165.1 uncultured Enterobacteriaceae bacterium | reverse complement strand
GCTGCTGAAGCCGTCCTGTGATACGGCGTTGCACTATCTCAAGTGGTCGGCGGTGTTGCAGTTTGATGAAACTGTGGCGTTCACAGTGGACTGGTACCGCACATGGCTCCAAGGAGACGGCCGACTTTACGAATATGCCCTTGGGCAGGTGGATGCCTACTGCCAACTGGCCTGGGTCCGGGGGGCGACATGGATTCAGGGCTGACTTCCAAGATCGACGGAGTGGTGATCACGCCCCTGCGCCAGATATTGGACGATCGGGGGGGCGTCCTGCACATGCTGCGCAACGACGCGGCGGATTTCCAGCGATTCGGCGAATGCTACTTCTCCGAGGTGGCGCCTGGCTCCGTGAAGGCTTGGAAACGCCATACGGAGCAGACGCAGAACTTAGCGGTTCCGGTGGGGCGTGTGCGTCTAGTCATCTATGACGAAAGGTCCGAATCACCTACGCACGGGCATGTGCAAGTCCTGGAGTTGGGGCGCCCGGATGCCTATGCGCGGGTGCAATTGCCGCCGGGGCTCTGGTACGGCTTTAGTTGCCTGAGTGAGGTGCCGGCCCTGTTGGTCAACTGCGCGGACATGCCGCATAGGCCAGCCGAAAGTGAACAGATGTCGATGGACACGCCGCTGATTCCCTATCGCTGGGACAGCGTGGGAAGATAGGACAACCAATGATTGGAACTGCCAATAGTCTACTGGTCGTTGGAGGGAACGGTTTTATCGGACGGCATGTCGTGATGCAAGCTGTCGCGCTGGGATGGAGAGTGACGAGTTTGAATCTCTCGGGCGCCCGAGGAGATGTCCTGCCTGGCGTCATCTATGCTACGGCCAACATCACTGACCCGGACAGTCTGCGCACCGCATTGTCGGCGGCGAGCTACGAGTATGTCGTGAATTGTGGTGGCTACATCGACCACACGCTGTATTTCCAGGGGGGGCGGAAGGTGCTGGAGGCCCATTTCAGCGGGCTGATGAACATCGTGGATCGGCTTGACCGGAGTGCGCTGAAGAGCTTCGTGAATATTGGTAGCAGTGATGAATATGGCGGCATGCCGGCGCCCCAGGTGGAGATCTTGCGTGAGGTCCCGATTTCTCCCTATTCGCTAGGCAAGGTCGCGGCCACCCACCTGCTGCAGATGCTGCATCGTACGGAGGACTTCCCGGCCACCACACTGAGGCTATTCCTGACCTATGGCCCCGGGCAGGATGGCCGCCGCTTTCTGCCGCAGATCATCAGCGGCTGCCTACAGGACAAGCCGTTTCCCGTGTCCGCGGGGGAGCAATTGCGTGATTTCTGCCATGTGCGGGACACCGTGGCCGCAGTGTTTGCCGCGCTGCAATCGCCGGCTGCCCGGGGAGAGGTCGTCAACATCGGATCGGGCAAGCCCGTGTCCATCAGGAATATGATCGAGCTTGTGCAGGCTCTGGTGGGATCCGGTCGACCGGAGTATGGGGTGATACCGTACCGCTCCGGCGAGAACATGGAACTCTATCCTGATATCTCAAAGGCGCAGCGTCTACTGGACTGGCGGCCTAAGGTCGAACTGGAGAGCGGGTTGGAGGAAACCATCCGATGGATCAAGGGGCAGCTTTGAACGAGCAGGCCCTGATTAGTGTGGTGATGAATTGCTACAACGGAGAGCAGTTTCTCACCCAGGCCATCGAGAGCGTCATCGGACAAAGTTGGCAGAACTGGGAGCTGATTTTCTGGGACAACCAGTCGACCGATCGAAGTGCGGAGATATTTCGCTCTTACGACGATCCGAGGCTGAAATACTTCTACGCCCCTACCCATACCCTGCTATATGAGGCGAGGAACTACGCTTTGCAGATGGCCAGCGGCGATTTTTATGCATTTCTGGATGTCGATGACTGGTGGACGCCGGACAAGCTGGAAAGACAGATGCCGCATTTCTATGATCCGGACGTCGGCATGGTTTGCGGTAACTACTGGGTCAGTAACGAGTTGAAGGATCGCAGCTGGGTGGCTCGCACCCTCCTGGCACCGCAAGGCTGGGTGCTGGAGGATCTGCTGCAGGACTACTTCGTTGCCCTGCTCACCCTGATGGTCAGGAAGACCGCGGTCGATGCACTGGATCGCCCCTTCGACCCTCGCTACCACGTGATTGGCGATCTGGACTTGGTAGTGCGCTTGTCGGCGAAATGGAAATTGGCGTACGTGCATGAAGCTATCGCCTACTATCGGATACACGGATCCAATGAAACTGGTCGGCACAGAGAGCGCCACATCCTGGAACTGGAAACGTGGGCTAGCGACATGTGTGTCGATGCGTCGGTTGGGCCCGTTTTCAAGCGGGGTGGTTTCAGTTCACAACTGGCCTATATCAAGGCCATGGACGAACTGTTGCAAAACAATAAACGGGCAGCCTTCGATTTGCTGAAGAATATGCGCTGGGGGCGCTTGAAATGGCGCTTGATGCTTGCGCTGCTGCTGCCGCTTGGGTGGCTGCAAAAAGTCAAGAACTAGGCCTTCCTGGTACTTCGAGGCACGAGGTTGGGGCAACTGGGTGGAGATCACCGCCGACAGTTTCAAGGGTATCAAGGCCATCATCAAGAAACAGAAAAGGGAGGATCGGGTGGTTCTGCTCCTTATCGTGCTGGGGAAGGAACAGGCCATGGAGGTGCCCATTTACCAGGTCAAATACTTCTGAAACCTCTGTACTGCGGGCCTTTCGGGGCAGTGACACAAAAGCGGATTTTTGTACCGCCCGAAGCTTTCCCTTCCAAATCGTTCAAATCGTGAACATCAGAAAAAAAGACTTGTTCACTGCTTGAACATCCCCTATACTGCATTTCGTTCACAGTGTGAACATAGCTCTGTAAAGCTTCTGTAAACCGCAAGACGCAGTAAAAAGCACTACCAATCTCTCCTTAATACATGCTGCCGCCCTGCAACAGTAGGGCGGTAGCGTTTTTAACAACAAGAAGCCCCTCCTAATGCCTATACTCGACGAAGAAGACCGTTACAAGCTTCTCAAACTCCTCCACGACAACCCCGACATGAACCAGCGCCAGATTGCATCGGCTCTTGGATTGAGTCTTGGCAAGGTGAATTTTTGCGTGAAGGCTTTGATTGAAAAGGGATGGATCAAGGTAGGTAATTTCAGTCGAAGTCCAAACAAGAAAGCCTATGCCTATCTTTTGACTCTTAAAGGGATAGATGAAAAAGCGAAAGTGACTTTTCGGTTCCTGGAGGCCAAGCGCCAGGAATATGAAACTCTGAAAGCTGAAATCGACGCCTTGCAGGCGGAAGTCAGTGACCAAGCCGGGCAAGCGAGAAAGTGATGACATTCACTGGAAAGTCATGCTAGTGGATATCGATGAAGAGATGCTCACCGGAGGCAGGCCGAAACGGAGCGGCGATTACATCCGGGATGAAGACAGCTTCTGTGTCAAATACGGCGATGGCGTGTCTAATGTCGATATATCCGTCCTGATCGCTTTCCATAAATCCCATGGCAAGCAGTCAACGGTGACCGGAGTGCAGTCTCCCGGACGTTACGGCGCCCTGGTAAATGATTCCAGCGCTGGAAAAACGGCGAATAAGACGCGTCAGCTAAAGCGGAGCATTGGAGAAATATGTTAACCGTGGCTGCAGTGAACACGCGTTGGGCAGATGCCTTAGCTAGAATTTAAAAGTGAGCCTGATCATCCATGCACCAAACGTTCACCAGGGTGGAGGGAAAACCCTGCTACTGGGTTTGCTCAATGCGCTGGATGGACCCTCGTACTTGATACTCGATGACAGGCTCACTGATATTCCCGCGTTGCCCGATGGCACCCATGTATCGAGTGTTAAGGCTTCCTTGTTCTCTCGACTGGCAGCGGAAAGAAGATTGCAGCAGATAGCCACATCACAAGATACCGTATTGTGTTTTGGCAACCTGCCGCCCCTGTTTCGCAACAAAGCGAAAGTGTACGTCTATATGCAAAATCGTTACCTGAGTGCGTCGCGGTCTCTGAAAGGCCTATCTGGTAGCGCCAGGTTTCGGCACATGTTCGAGCGGGTCTGGCTCTCACATTGCCTTCGGCAAGCCATAGTGCTGGTGCAGACTGAAACCATGGCACAGGAGTTTGCGGAAAATTTCAATCGCCGGGCACAGGTGCGCCCCTTTCTGCCAGGCTTTTCGCCATCACGGACTAATGAGGCGGCAGACTGGCAAGGCAAATCCGATTTCATATACGTTGCTTCCGCGGAGCCCCACAAAAACCACCGGCGGCTTGTCCAGGGCTGGATATTACTCGCGGAGCAGGGATTGCGGCCCTCATTGCTGTTGACGCTTGATGAAAACGACAGAACGCTGTTGAATGACTGGATAAGGGAACAGATAGCGAGGCATGATCTCAGGATATCCTGGTTTCATGGGCACGAAACGGGGACCGGGGCGCTGTATTCACGGGCCAAGGCACTTGTCTATCCTTCGCTCTTTGAATCGTTGGGCTTGCCACTATTAGAAGCGGACAGGGCCGGGTTGGCCATCATCGCTTCGGAAAGAGACTATGTGCGCGACGTGGTCAATCCGGCGCATACCTTCGATCCGGAATCACCACTGTCCATTGCCCGGGCCGTTAAGAGGTTCATGGAAGTTGACACTGGATTCAGGTCTGTTCCGGGGCCAGATAAATTTCTTGAGCAATTACGGCGATAGTCAGGACAGGTGCCAACCTGGCCTTATGGTATTCGGCGAAATTGAAAATCCTTTGACATGCAATACGATGGCTGTTGGTAATATTAAGTTGGTAATATTAACAAGGTATATAACATCAGGCGACTCGTCTGGAAGTAGCTGATTTATGGATATATTTAAAAATAAATGTTTGCTGATTACGGGTGGAACCGGTTCATTCGGGCATGCTGTATACAAACGTTTTGAAAATTCGAGTTTGGCAGAAATAAGAATTCTCAGCCGTGATGAAAAGAAACAAGATGACATGCGCAAGCGATATCAGAATTCAAAATTAAAATTTTATGTGGGGGATGTAAGGGATACGCAGTCAGTGATGAATGCCGTCCGCGGCGTTGATTTTATTTTTCACGCGGCTGCCCTCAAACAGGTTCCTGCCTGTGAATTTCATCCGCTAGAAGCCGTCAAGACAAATATCCTGGGTACGGAAAATGTGCTTGAAGCGGCTTTGAATTGTGGCGTCCAAAGAGTAGTGAGCCTTAGCACCGACAAGGCGGTTTATCCAATCAATGCGATGGGCATTTCTAAAGCAATGATGGAGAAAATCGTTGTCGCCAAGTCAAGGCAAAGTGACAGCACTATTATTTCTGCAACAAGATATGGAAATGTCATTGCATCCAGAGGGTCGGTTATACCGCTTTTCATCAATCAGATCAGAAATAAAAAAGCTTTGACAATCACGGACATGAATATGACTCGATTCATGATGACGCTGGATGAAGCTGTTGAATTAGTTTTACACGCTTTCAATAACGCCAACCCGGGAGACGTTTTTGTCCAGAAAGCTCCTGCCGCGACCATGAGAGTATTAGTTGATGCTTTGAAAATTCTTATGAAAGAGCCTAACTATCCAGAAGAAATAATCGGTACCAGACATGGCGAGAAGTTATATGAAGTATTGATGAGTCGTGAAGAGATGGCATTTGCTCAGGAAATGGGCAACTATTTTCGTCTGCCGCCGGATCTTCGGG
>CAZKJY010000145.1:0-5678 GCA_964553165.1 uncultured Enterobacteriaceae bacterium | reverse complement strand
CTGCGAGACCTGGAAACCATACGCCTGGCGCTCACCGCTGCAGAAACCGGACACCTTGTGTTTGGCACACTACATACGACCTCTGCGGCCAAAACCATTGACCGAATTGTTGACGTATTCCCGGCGGCGGAAAAGGACATGGTGCGGTCCATGCTGTCAGAATCCCTTCAGGCGGTTGTTTCCCAGACCCTCTTGAAAAAGAAAGGGGGCGGACGGGTAGCAGCGCATGAAATCATGATTGGTACGCCGGCCATTCGTAACCTGATTCGCGAAGACAAGATTGCACAAATGTATTCTGCCATTCAGACCGGCGCTGCAGTGGGCATGCAGACACTTGATCAGTGCCTGAAGGATCTTGTTGCCAAAGGCGTTGTTGATCGTAATGAAGCCAAGGCCAAAGCCAAATCGGGTGATTCGTTCTAGGCTTTTAACCTGAGTTTACTGTAAACCAGTTTTCCAGAATTAGCTGTGCGGCAAGGGAGTCAATGACTTCCTTATCGTTATATTTTTTGCCCTGCGCCTCAACAAGCTGTTTTTTCAGATCCCTGGCTTCCCGGGTGCTTAATCGTTCATCCATGGTATAGCAGGGTTTGCTGAATCGTTCCTGCAGGCGCTGGGAAAATTTTCGAGCCAGCACCGTCATCTCATTTTCACTGCCATCCATATTGAATGGCATGCCGACAACAAAAACATTGGGTCGCCACTCTTTCACCATCTTTTCCACCACTTCCCAGTCAGGAATGCCATCAACGGCTTTCAGGACTGAAACAGGAGACGCCGTGCCTGTAATACTCTGTCCTACGGCGACGCCAATTTTTTTGGTGCCGAAATCGAATGCCATGGCAGAAAGAACTTGAGACATGTGATTAGCTGGTCCCGATATCTGTACTGAGCTGGGAAAGATCAAAACCCAGTGAGGCAGCTGCCAGCTTAGGCTTATCCCTGAATCTGGTTGAAAAGATCAATTCTTTTGTTGCTGGACAGGTGAACCATGAATTTTCCGCTAACTCCTGTTCAAGTTGTCCCGGACCCCAGCCGGAACAACCGAGCACAACCAGAAATTCTTTCGGCCCCTGATTAACAGCAATTGCTTCAAGGATGTCCCGGGAGCTGGTAAGGAAGAGGCCATTTTCCAGAGGCAGGGTGGATTCAAAATCCATTTGCGCACTGCCATCATGAACAATAAAGCCTTTATGGGGCTCTACCGGTCCTCCCGACAGTACAAACTGGCTGGCGCCGGCAGGTCTTTCATCCTCAATCCCCATCTGTTCCAGCAGCTCTCTAAGTTCAATGGGCAAAAGCAGGTTTACTGCGATGCCGATAGCGCCTTCTTCTGTATGTTGCCAGATATAGATGACCGAATTTTCAAAAAAGGAATCCTTGAGTTGCGGCATGGCAATCAGGAACTGGTTATTTAAAGTGCTTGGTCCGGATTCCTCGGTCATGATTTCAGTTACTGCTGAAAGTATTGCCCTGGTGAAATTGCCAGGTCCGAATAATTTCAAGAATATCAGCTTCTTCACGCAGTGCTTCTGGAAAGGGATCAAATGGCGCTGCCAGCTGGACAATCCGGATGGCGGCGTCATCCAGAACGGCGTAACCGGAGGAGTCCAGGATGCTGACCTCACTGACTGAACCATCCGGGAAGATGGCAACCAGCATGCGTAACTGGCCGTATATGCCTTCGGCACTGGCCTGCTGGGGATAGTTAAGATTGCCCACTGCTTCAATTTTACGACGCCAGCCATCCAGGTATTCCGCATCGCTGGCCTGCCTGGTGGAGGCAGAGGAGATGGTATATTTACGAGGCCGCTGGGCATAAGCCTGCCGATGGATATCAAGCTGGGCCTGCAGACTTGCCAGAGTCTGTTCCAGGGTATTTTGCGAGCTACCCTGAAAGTCCTGGGGATCCTGGGTCTGCTGTCGCTCATCGTCCGTGTTAAGTCGCTCAGTGGCTTCGGTAGTGGAGAGGATTTCCCGTTCGGGGCTGAGTTCGCCGGTCTGATTTGGCAGCGGCGCGACTTCCTGAATCTGATCGGCATTGAACCGTGATTCAAAAGGGGTGCTGGTGCGGGCAAGTTCATCCAGCGAGCCACTCCCTTCTTGATTAGCCTGGGCCAGAAAATCGGCATCCTCAGGGGCAAGGGCGCTCTCATACTGGGCAAGGGTGACATCCAGACTGGTCGACTGGTTCATCTGTTCAAAAAAGCTGAAGCCAACACCCAGTATCAGGACGGCATGGAAACAGAGCGACATGAAAAGGGTAAAGCCAAAGCGTTCATTCGCCAGGCTATGCGGACTCACTTCAAACTCATTAAAGTTTGTCGTTACACTCATCTGTGATCCAGTTTATCCTCTATACAGTCCATGAGCTGGCCGCCGATATTGAGGTTGAATTGAGTATCCAGTTCGCGGATACAGGTTGGGCTGGTGACATTTATTTCTGTCAGATAGTCACCTATCACATCCAGTCCCACGAAGAGTAGCCCCTTTTCTTTGAGGGAGGGGCCAACCTGTTCACAGATCCAGCGATCCCTGTCAGTTAAGGCAATGCCTTTGGCAGTGCCTCCGGCTGCCAGATTACCACGGGTTTCCTTCTGGGCCGGAATCCTTGCCAGCGCATAATCCACAGGTTTGCCATCAATCATCAGAATGCGCTTATCACCAGCACTGATCTCGGGAATAAATTTTTGTGCCATGATCTGGCGTTTGCCATGGTTGGTTAAAATTTCGATGATCACGCTGCGGTTCATGTCACCTTCTTCAACCCGGAAGATGGAGGCGCCACCCATCCCATCAAGCGGCTTGTAGATCACATCCAGATGCTGGTCATGAAAACGTTTTAGCAGTGTGGCATCCCGCGTTACCAGCAAAGGAGGGCAGCATTGCGGAAACTGGGTTGCAAAAACCTTTTCATTGCAGTCGCGCAGACTCTGGGGTTTGTTGACGATCAATACCCCCTCCCGTTCGGCTGCTTCCAGAATATAGGTGCTGTAAATGTATTCATTGTCGAAAGGTGGATCCTTACGCATGAGAATGACATCAAACTCATTGAGGGGCAGATGCCTGGGTTCCTCCAAGCTAAACCAGTTTTGGGGATCATAGGCCACCGACAGTCGGCTGGTGTGACATTTGGCCTTGCCGTCTTCAATGTACAGATCTTTTTGTTCAAGATAGAACAGTTCCCAATCACGAGCCTGTGCGGCCAGCAGCATGGCAAGGGTGGAATCCTTCTTAAAATTTATCGACTGGATAGGATCCATTACTACAGCAAGCTTGATTGTCATGAGTTATCTCTGTCTGAACCAAAGCAAAATTATAACAAAGAGCGATTACAGACTGGTATCAGTGAGATTAATAAGTCGTGTCTCAGTTTGAACATGCCAAATACATGGTTATGGCGTTAATTCTGCGATACGCCAAAAAGCGAATGGTCCAGCCACCCATCACAGATGGGTGTCGTTCGTCTGCGCACAAAGCAGTGCTTTGTAATCGTTTGTCTCACCCATCTACAGGCTCGGCTGGTGAATCTGACCGCCATGGATGGCGGGCATGCCGGAATTGCAGGAGCATTTTCCGGCCTGTCACCAGACGGTCTCAGAATTAACGCCATAACCATGAATTATTAAAGGTCATTCCAAACTGAGACACTGCCGATAAAGTTGGTAGGGGGTATAAAAGGCTGCTATACCTGAGAACAGTGATCCGGGGAAAGAAACTGATGGCGGCAAACATTCCAGATCAATTCAGTGAAAACAAAACAGCAAGGTGTACAAATACCACTCTGCAACCAGGCCTCCTGTTTGTGGATGATAATGCGCTGGTTCGTGAAACTGTCAGAACCCTGTTGCAGCATGAATATCAAGAGATACTAACGGCAGATGATGCTTTTACAGGGCTTTGCCTGCTGGCGAAACATCGTCCTGTAAACGTCCTTATCGACGCGGAAATGCAGGGACTTTCGGGGAATCACTTTTGCGCTCTGGCAAAATCACTTTTATCTTTCAGATCAATCCGGATAATCATCCTCCTGCAACAGGAAAGTGATCATGCCCGCGCCAAAGCGCTGGCAGCAGGAGCGGATGCCATACTGGTCAAACCCTTTGGCAGGGAAGAACTGCTAAATCTGTTGGGTAAGACAGGGGCAAAAGCGGCGTGAGCCTGGTGGAATTCGCAAGACTTAAGGTTCGTGAACAGGCACAGTACTGCCTGACAAAGGTTGAGCAGGCACTTGCAGAGTTATGTGAAGCACAGAGCGCGGAACAGAAGCGGCAGGCTCATGAGATCATGCAGGAGAAGCTGGAAAGGTTTCTTCAGTTACACCAGTTTTATGCAGAGGACAGGAGCGGAGCCCAGACAGAGCAACTCAGAAGTATCACTTCCCTGATCGGACGGGGGAAGCCCGAAAAGGATAAAGCAGAGTACCTGCAGCTCCTGACTCGATTCTATCAACTACTCGACAGCATACAGTGAATACGCATTCAGGGTCTGCGTTTTAGTCTGGGTGTTTGCTACAATCCCCGTGCATTTGCCAGAGTCGGGGAACGAACTGTTGAGAATATTTGCTTACTTCTGGGGTATCGCCGGTGTCCTGGCCTTGCTGTTATCGGCGATCTTCCGCTTGAGTGCCAGGATTTTTGAAATGCTGTCCTATACCCTCTCGCCACTGCAATGGCTGGTCCTGGTAGGCTTCGCTCTCTACATGGCCTATGCTGAAGGCTATAAAGGTTTCCATCTGAATTTTTCGCCCAGAGTCATTGCCAGGGCGAGATATTTCAGCCAGCCGCAACAGCAAACTTCTTTCCACCAGATAATTTTTGCGCCCCTGCTTTGTATGGGGTTTATCCATTCAACAACACGCAGAAGGATTATCGCCATTTCAGTGACCTCGGCAATTGTTGTACTGGTCATCATCGTCAGCATGATGCCGCAGCCCTGGCGAGGCATTATTGATACCGGCGTTGTACTGGGTCTTTTGCTGGGCGTGATTTCGCTGATTTATTTCTGGGCCCAGTCTTTGAAACCGGGGTGGCAGAGCCCGGTTTCTGCAGATTTTCCCGAGTAAGCCTGCCTACAGTAATTTACTGATGTGGGCGGAAAGGACTTCGCCAATAAAATCCAGGAACAGGGTGTCCAGACTGGAATTAAAATGCTGGGGCTTGTTGCTGGCAATAATGAGCAACGGAATGCCAGGCAGACTTTCCTTGATGATGCTGTCATCATTGAAATGAATAGGCACGATGGCCGCCGAATTTATGGCAGGCGTATCGGGAAAAAACAATTCAATCTGACCCGCGTCAAGTTTGCCGCAGTAGGCCCGTTTACGTTGAAATAATTTCCCCAGAACTTTGCGGGTCTGGTCCAGGGGAACCAGCGACAGTTCGGTATTTTCATCAGCATTTTCAGTGGCAAAAAAAAGTTTGCTGCAGGAAGCAGAAAAATCTTCATTCAGCTTGCCAGATATAAAGCTCGAGAGCTCAGGTAGACTTTTGCAGTTCAGGATGTCCAGGATAACAGAACGTGTTTTTTCAAAGAGTTCGTCGTTCTCCTTGGCATTTTCAATGAAATGCCTGATTTTTTCCTGGCTTTCTTCGTGTCTTCGGCGCAGCAGACTGACCTGTCTTTCCAGCAGTGAAATGGCGCCACCGCTTTTATGGGGAATTCTCAGAGAGGCCAGC
>CAZKJY010000144.1:0-5681 GCA_964553165.1 uncultured Enterobacteriaceae bacterium | reverse complement strand
CAAGACGCTGAGTGTTAAAAATATTGCCACCTGGCTGCAGAAAAACAAAACGCCGGTTCAGGTGATCTATCCGAACGTTGCCGAGCGTCTCACCGCCTGGATTGCGAATGGCTGCCGGGAAACGGTAGAGGAACTCGCGGCGGAATTATGGCAGGAAAAGGAGCCCTCTGTGCAGGCCCGGGACGCTGACGCTGCCTAATAAAGCAGCATATGGAACTGCCTGATCTTATGCCGCAGTTCCCTGATGCTGTCCCTGTCATTGTCTGAGGCCGGCTGTCTGTAAACCAGGTCGACATATTTTTCGGTGATATCCTGCATCTGTTTCGCCCAGGCCGGTTTCAGCTGACTCAGACGCTCATAATAATGCAGCGGCGTTTCTCCCCGCTGACGTGCCAGCCCCTGCTTCGACAGCCCTTCGCAGTAACCCAGGTAAAGTTCTGTCGCCGGGTGCTTTTCATCCGTGCTGGGTTTGCGCAGTACGACGAAAACCATGAATGCAGCCGAGATGAACAGAAACGCCAGGGTTGAGAAAATAATTTTGCCCCGGGTCACCTCCGTGAAAATACGGCTGAAAAAGGCAAACTGCATGCCCTGATCATAATTAAGCACAAAACGGTTCCAGTTGTAATCGAGCATCTCAAGGCGGTAACGCAAATCATTCAGAAACAGGCTGTTGCGGAATCTGAGCAGGGAAAGACCGGCATCCTGCAAAAACACTTCGTCTTCCTGAAACGTAAACTGGGAGCCCTGCTCGATCCGGTAAGGAGCCACTGCCGCTGTTGGGTCGATCCGGATCCATCCCTCCCCCGGTAGCCAGACTTCCACCCAGGCATGGGCATCATACTGCCGGACCACCAGGGTATTGTCATAGGGATTGTATTCGCCTCCCTGATAACCGGTAACGACTCTGGCCGGGATACCGCCTGCCCGCATCAGGAAAGCGAAGGAACTGGCATAATGCTCACAGAAACCTTCACGGCTGGTAAACAGAAACTCATCCACCGGGTTGTCACCCAGCAAGGGCGGACTCAGGGTATAGAAAAACGGCTGCTCTGTGTAATAGCTTAGCACCTGCTGGATATAGGCATCATCCGTGCCTGCTTCTGCTCTCAATGTCTGGGCAAATTCCCGGCTTTGCAGATTGCTGTTATCGGGCAGTCGTAGCCAGCGCCGCATATTTCTCGGATTCGTGTCCGCATCCACCCGGTTGTCCAGATACGAGCGCATGTCGTAGGAAAAACGCTGTGAAATATTTCTGACACTGTCAATCTGGAAGTCCCGGCGCATGATCATCCTGTCATCACGTACCTGGGGTATCTTCAGTGTGTACAGCCAGTTCTGATCCGTCGGCTCCATGATGATATTGTAGTCCAGCGTATCACCACGATACTCAATGGCTTCAAACCAGTCTCTGATTTCACGCCGGTTGGCACCGAGAAACTGCGGCTGAAAATTGAAGGTCTGTTCCCATTCCCGGCCGTCGAATTCATCCATGGTGATGGCACGCCAGTACAGTTGTGACGTTGGCGGCCTGGCATCCACGAATTTTACCCGGAAAGCCAGTTCATCAGAGGCAATCAGATTGCCTATATCTCCCGGTGACATGCTGTCACTGAGGCCGGTACGGGCAGATGCACTCTGCAACGGAACGGACCACAGTGGTGAGATACGGGGAAACAGGATAAACAGTGCCAGCATCAGCGGGATGCTCTGGAGCAGGATGGTGGTGGATAATCTGAAGGTCCGGAATGGATTCTGGTATTCCTGAGTCTGATACAGCGACATCAGGCCACAGGTGATCAGGATGACACAGAACATCATGTAGAGGGCAATCAGGATGGCCTGTGACCAGATAAATTCTGCAATCACAAGGACATAACTCAGGTAAATCACCAGTAGTACATCCCTTTTGCGATGCATTTCCAGCAACTTGAGCGTTACCGCGACGATCAGTATGGCAACCGTGGATTCAGTGGCGAAGACATCACGACCAAACTGAGCCACCATGGTAATCAGGATCAGAACCACCACGGCGCTTTTGATGATGGAACCGGGATAGGATAAACGTCCCTGATAAATCAGGACACGCCCGAGCATGCAAAGCCCACAGATGACCAGCAGCCAGGGCGGCATACGCTGGACATGGGGCAGGATGACAGCCACCAGCGAAACCAGAATCCAGATCAGGGAAGTTCTGGGGACCTGATAGGCGGTCTCGGTTCTCGGTGTCTTTTTCTTTCTCAGTGAATCCAGCATCTTGTCATCGATCCGTTCAGTATAATGCCAGTGCCCTTAACACCTTGCGGTAATGCTCGGCTCCTTTGTTCGGTTCTATCATACACCCCGGTATATCCAGGCCGTAATCCACGCCCCCGGCATCCAGCTTGAGAACGCAATAACACAGTCTGGACAGACGATCTTCATCGCTCAGATCAGGAAACAGGCTCCAGCGCAGCCAGAGCTTGTCATCTACATTACTCGAATATTGCTTGGTGTACATTCCCTGCCCTCGCGCAAATTGTTTCCAGGCGACATGCTTCAGGGGGTCACCGATCTGGTATTCCCGTAAATTATAAAAATCATCATTCCCGCGGGTAACATTTATTTTACCGGTATCCTCATCACTTGAATTCAACAAATCCAGATCACAGGGAACAGGCTTGGGATACACCAGACATTGGATATCCAGATCAATCAGCGACCAGGCACGGCAGATACCAAAGGGAAAGAAGGTTTCGATACGCAGCCTGCCCGGATTGAGAAAACCACGCCTGAAGGTCGGTACGAAAAGATTGATTCGCTGCTCCCTGTCCTGTATCAGGTTGGCAACCAGCTTTCTCGAGTGGGGAAAGCTCAGCTCAATGGCCTCGTAGATCCGTTCACCGTGACGGTTGAGAATCACGGTAATTTCCGCATTTTCCCCGGCAAACACCATGTTGTCGCTGACCGCCGACAGATGCAGGCCGGACAGATTCCGGTAAGTATAGAAAATTGTCAGAATGAACATGCCCAGCAGCAGAAAGACCAGACCAAAAGCCAGGCTGATTTCATAGTTGATCGCACCGATAAACATCAGTGTCAGGACAAACAGAAAGCCCAGACCCTGTTTGTTGGGAATGATGAAGATGTTATTCAGATCAAGGACGACATGAGAAGCCGCGGGGATACGCTTGGTCACCCAGCGCACGAAACTGCGCCGCCACAGAATATAGGGATTCAGTGTTCTATCGGCTGTTTCAGTCTGTGGTTGAGTAATGGTTCCCATTGGAATCCTGCATCTACCGGGAAGGCTGAAGATTTACTGCCTGTTAATGACGAACCGGAACTTCAGTCAGAAACGATATCAACTTCAGCCAGCAATCGTTGTGAATATTCTTCGGCATGTCGACCCGAGCTGTCACTGACTGCCCGCAGGCGGTGATCGGTAACAGCTGGCAGTACAACCTGGACATCCTCAGGCAGAACATGCTTGCGCTCATCCATCAGCGCCCAGGTCCTGGCGCTGCGTATCAGAGAGATTGCCCCGCGCGGTGACAGACCAAAGGTAAATTTATCATCCTGACGGGTATAGGCAACCAGTCGCTGTACATAATCCAGCAGGCTGTCTGTTGCCTGTACTTCGTTGATGCTGTTGTGCAGGCTGGCAATATCCTCTGCCGTCAGACACTGTTTGAGATCATCCATGGTTGCACGCCCTTCACTGTTAATCAGCAGCTCACGTTCCGCGCTGGGATCCGGATAGCCGATTTTGAGACGCATCAGAAAGCGATCCAGCTGCGACTCCGGCAAGGGATAGGTGCCGGCAAAACTGGTGGGATTCTGCGTGGCAATCACAAAAAATGGATCCGGCAGCTTGCGGGTCTCGCCGTCAACAGACACCTGACGCTCTTCCATGGCTTCCAGCAGGGCGCTCTGGGTTTTTGGCGTGGTTCTGTTGATTTCGTCTGCCAGAATCAGGTTGCTGAAAACAGGTCCAGGATGAAAGGAGAATTTGGCCTGGTTCTGGTCATAAATGGTCACACCAAGAATGTCCGCCGGCAGCAGGTCACTGGTGAACTGGATACGGCTGTACTCGAGGCCCAGGACCTTGGCCAGCGCCTGTGACAAGGTGGTTTTCCCCATCCCGGGCTTGTCTTCCATTAAGAGATGGCCTCCGGCAAACAGACAGCACAATGCGAGCCTGATCTGCTTTTCTTTCCCGTAAACGACCTTGCCGACTTCTGCTACGGCTGCTTCAATCTTATCTTGCATCTTGGCTAATTGATTTCCGCTTCTGTGCTATTCGTTGTTATGCAATCCCAGAATTTCTTCATTTTCTTTTTGCGGCCTGTAAAGATGCTTTTCTTTCAGGCGCTTTTGCTTGGCGCGATCATTCCGAATAGCCTCAAGCTCAGCCAGATACCCTTCAGTCACATCATTGGTTACATAAACTCCATTAAATACGGAGCATTCAAAATCCATTGGCAATATGCTGCCCTCGGCACAGGAAGCAATGAGATCATCCAGATCCTGAAACACCAGCCAGTCTGCTCCAATCAGATCCTGGATCTCCTGGACTGTCCGGTTATGGGCAATCAGTTCACTCACCGCAGGCATGTCGATCCCATAAACATTGGGAAACCGGACCGGCGGTGCGGCCGAACAGAAATACACTTTCCTGGCTCCGGCATCACGGGCCATTTCAATAATCTGGCTGCATGTAGTGCCGCGCACTATCGAGTCATCCACCAGCAGGACATTTTTATCCTGAAACTCCAGTGGTATCGCGTTGAGTTTCTGCTTGACTGACTTTTTGCGCTGGCTCTGGCCGGGCATAATGAAAGTCCGGCCAATATAGCGGTTTTTGACGAAGCCCTCACGATATTTCACGCCCAGTGCATTGGCCAGTTCAACCGCCGAGGTCCGACTGGTGTCGGGAATAGGAATCACGACATCAATATCATGATCCGGGCGTTCCCGTCTTATTTTCTCGGCCAGCTTTTCTCCCATGCGCAATCGCGACTTGTAGACCGAGATACCATCCATCAGAGAATCCGGGCGGGCAAAATAGACATGTTCAAAAATACAGGGTGACAGGCTGACGTCTTCTGCACATACTTTGGTTTCCAGATTGCCATCCTGATCTATATAAACGGCTTCACCAGGAGCAACATCCCTGACCAGCTTAAAGCCCTGAGAGTCAAGTGCCACACTTTCAGAGGCCAGCATGTACTCGCTTCCCTTGCGGGTCTTCTTCTCGCCGAATACCAGAGGCCGGATACCATGCTTGTCGCGAAAACCGACAATGCCATAACCGACCAGCATGGCGATGGCAGCATAGGCACCCCGACAGCGTCGATGTACAGCTTCAATGGCCGTGAAGACATCCTCTGCCGTAGGTCTGAATTTATTGAGCTGTTGCAGTTCATGGGCAAACACATTCAGCAGGACTTCCGAATCCGAATCCGTATTCAGGTGACGCAGGTCATCACGGAAGATATCTTCACTGAGTTCTCTGGCATTGGTCAGATTCCCGTTGTGGGCAAGACTGATGCCGTAAGGTGAATTGACATAAAGCGGTTGGGCCTGTGCGGGTCCGGAACTACCCGCCGTCGGGTAGCGGACATGACCAATCCCCATGTTGCCTGTCAGGTTTTTCATGTGACTGGTCCGGAACACATCCCGGACCAGACCGTTATCCT
>CAZKJY010000143.1:0-5698 GCA_964553165.1 uncultured Enterobacteriaceae bacterium | reverse complement strand
CCACAATTTCACTGCAAGATACAAGGAACAGGAAATCGCCGCATGTTGTATCGGCCACGATGTGCGCCAACTCTACCTCATGACCCTTCTTTGCTGCCGAATCACGCCAGTCTTTCAGGAAGGCCATGACAGGATGCCGACTGTCTGAACACACTACCGCCAGTTTCATCTCAAAAGTATCTCCACCGTTCTTTCGACACCTCTCCCGTCTACTAATGACATGGCCCTGGCAGACATTTGTCTTAATGCCTCTGAATCATCGACAAGATTTAAAAATTCGTTTGAGACTGTCTTGGCATCCAAATCGACCTGTCGTCCAAGATATCTCGCCGCACCAGCGTCCGAAACCGCTTTGGCGATAGGTTCCTGATTTGCAGCTATTGCGATAATTAAACAAGGCAACCCGACACAGCAGCGCTCCCAGGTGGAAACACCTCCGCCACCAATGCACAAATCGGCTCCGGACATTAGCCTAGCTATATCACCGGATTGGATATGGAGCTTGAAATCTTCTGTGGCCGCTCTTCTGCGAAGATCCCGTAATACCGGGTGCTGCCCGCCTATAACGACCGTAATATCAAATTTCCGCAGACTGTTATTGAGCAGAACATCCAGAACAAATTCTGTGCAATTATTGGGATCTGCACCTCCAAAAAATATTAGAATATTGTTTGCTACTGACGATTTTTCCCCGACCCTTGACCTCGCCTGGGAAAAGGAATTTTCGATTAAGGCGTATTCCGGGCCCAAAAGCATCGCTGCTGAATCAGGAACCTTACCAACATACCTCTTTCGGGCATCGCTAAAGAGATTCTGGTCAAGCAAGGCATCACAATGATGTTTGCGATCAGCCTGGTCGTCTATTACAAGAATCTTGCCGACACTTAATTGAACCTGTTCTTCCCAGACCGCATCCAAACCATAATGATCCACTACGAGCCAATCCGGAAATATTTCAGAAATGATTGAACAGGTTGCCGAGGCATCCTCCTCCTGGGACCAGGCCGGCCAGGAACGGGAGGAAGCATGATTACTATAAAGATCTTGTTCTGTATCAGGAGAGCCTATTAAATATAGTGTCATGGACGCCAGTTCGAGCTTTTCAACCAGATACGAAGGAAGACCCCTGCATATAAAAACGACACTTGCAGATTTGGCAACAAGTCCGCTGGCAAGATTGAAACATCGCATGAAATGTCCGATGCCAATTTTTGGATCGGCGTCGACCCTGAAAGCAACTTGCATCGCTGGAGTCAAATCTTCGGGATTGGTAGCCTAATGGAATATCTCAATGCCGGGCAAGTACAATGGCGCGTCAAATAGAATACGCTCTATGCCCCTGTGAGATGATCTATCGCAATACTGACTCGGCCTTTGGAACGCGTAATGGTAAGCAATGCGCCTTGCAAATTGATATCGAGTGTTTGCAAAATAAAGATGCCGTTACGATAATCTTGGCTGGCAATGTCCTTTGAAATATCAGACGGCCTGAACTCTATTAAAGGTTCATCGGTATCCAGCATGAGGTTTTTTACAAATTCATTGCCATTATCCAGCAATATTCGCAATTTAAGCTCCAATTTGTCCTTGATAAAACCCTTTGACAATTTTGGATTGAGGAAAAAAAGGATTGACTCAACTGACTCATTTTCACGCGGGAAATGCAAAAACTTCAGGCAATTGCCAATATCTGTCGGCGCTCGCAATGCATGCAACCCGTCGAGCAGGTTACCACCATGAATATAGGCAAAACTGATATAGTCCTTAAGGCCCTGCCCACGAATTCTCAAGTAGCGGGTTCTTGTGCCATCTAGGTCGTCGCAAATTTCCGAGAGCCTTATTTTTGGATTTTTAAGGTTGATTGTAGCGGAATGGGCGAGTTCGCCATCACCCCTCAGGAATTCAAAAGTTAACGGTTTGCCCTCCAGCCCAATGAAAGCTTTCGGATAGTAAAATTCCAAATCAATGCCCTGGATATCCGGTATATAAAAATACTCTTCATTTTCGCTATCTTTGGTCCAGGTCGAGGTTGAATGCCAACAGGAAATATTGGCTGCATTTGACGAAACCAGATACCCATTGTGCATGATCTCGGAATCGTTAATCCTGACTCCACTCGCCAAATCAAAATATTCTTTTTTGTCAGGCAAATCCGAATTCACTGTCCGACTGACCAACTGCGGTTTCAAGAACCGGCTGAGCATATCAACAGGCGAGGAATGTACAGTGGCCTGGTACTCATCATCCGTTACATATTTTCCCCAAAATCTCAGTCGACCACTGTGCCCACCATGATCTTTTCGGATATAGGGATGGAAAAATTCCACGCTTACCGAGGTTCCATCCGCACCATCAAACAACTCGGTGACATCCACTTCCTTGATACTGAAAGGCAGCAAGGAAAACGACTTCTGGTAAACTATCTCTGCATTCCTGATAAGCGAAATTCTGACCAGAAATTTTCTGCGCAGACCATAATTGAGGGAATAAAAATGCCAAAAAATGACTTTGGTCCTATTTCTGACAAACGGTACCCAGCCGGCAATACTGTTTTCGAACCCTAGTTCGGGCAGACCTTGTTTTAATTCCTGGAAATCCCCTTCAAGATTCTTGTAACCTTGCTTGTCTGTGATCCTCTTTGGAAAGCTTCCAGGGAACAAATCTTTCCGGTAAACGGCCCTTTCATATCCAAGATTTCTATGGAAGGCTGCGAAAACTGGTGATTTCTTGATAAATTCTTTTAGGATGCTCATATTTTCAATGGTTTTCCTCACGACAGTTACCCCAACTGTTAAATGGAGTCTTGCTTTGGGGATTCCAGGGAATAATTATCATTCTTCTCCCATCATTCCCATAAGAGTATTAAACTTCAACTCTGCCATTTCCCAATCGGATACCGTGTCAATGTCCTGAACCCTGTTTGCAGGGATTTCCATGGCATGCGACCTATCGCTAATTATTGTTCGACCTTCCAGCCACGTATTTGCGCGTGCCCAGTAAAACTGTCCTGCATCATAGTAGCATTTTGACAAATCCTGGGATCTGGTCAATGCATGTTCCGGAAATACCATGTCTACCCTGCCTTCGACATCCAGACGGAACGCCCTGAAAATGGACGAATTGAATTCAGCAGCCGGGAAAACATAATCCCAATTGCCCGTTAAAAGTATTTGCAACCCTTTCTTCAGATCATCTGCCCGTACAAACGGGGCCGTGGCGTAAATACAACACACCTCATCTGTTGCTGAAGACCCGTCCTGCAACTCCTTGATGGCATGTGCAATGACTTCCTTGGTTCCGGTGAAATCATCGGATAAATCCGGTGGCCGCAAAAATGGCACTTCTGCCCCATAAGATCCAGCAACAGCTGCAATTTCCCCATCGTCTGTGGAAAGCACGATTCGATCAAAAATACCTGATTTCCTTGCAGCTTCTATCGACCATGCAATGATCGGTTTACCCGCGAAATGTTTGACATTTTTCCGGGGAACCCTTTTGCTGCCGCCTCGCGCAGGAATTATCGCAATTTTCATTCAGGAAATAATTTTCTTCAATGACATGGTGACGAACTCCTGCTCCTTTCCACTTAAGTCAAAAAACAGGGGAATTGACAGGGCTTCCCGATAAAATTTCATGGCATTTGGATAATCGTCCGGTTTAAAACCGAGGTTTCTGTAAAAGGGATGAAACGGAACCGGAATATAATGTATCTGTGTCGCAATACCTGCTTCAAGCAACTGATTCATCACCAACTTCCTGCTTTTACCGATATTGCTAAATTTGATCCTGACTGGATATAAATGATGTCCGCTGTTCGATTTGTCAACTGCCTGCGCCGGCTTAATCAGATCATTTCCAAGAAATTCGCGATCGTAACAGCCGGCCAAAGTATTGCGTCTTGCCACGAATGAATTCAGTTTGGCCAGCTGGGAAAGTGCCAATGCACATTGGATATCCGTAATCCGGTAATTGAACCCGAGTGATTGCATTTCGTAATACCATGGCTCTCTTTCGCCATTCGGGAAATCAGCATCGGGTACAAGGAATTCGTCATCCAGTTTGTTGATGCCATGACTGCGAAGACGCAACAGCTTTTTATAAATTCCTTCGTCATTTGTCGTGACAATGCCCCCTTCCCCGGCAGCTATCGACTTTACTGGATGCAACGAGAAAATCGTCATATCCGAATATTTGCAGTTTCCCACTCTTGATCCATCCTGGTATTTGGCGCCCAGAGCGTGCGCGGCATCCTCGATTATAGAAACCTTGAACTCGGAACATACCTGGCTAATTGCATCCATATCACAGGGAAGGCCAGCGAAATGTACAGGCACGACAACTTTGATATCTGGAAATTTCTCCAGGGCAGATTTCAATGATTCAGGGTCCATATTAATGGTTTCGGAATTTATATCCGCAAAGGCTATGCTGGAGCCCGCATATATTCCGGCATTGGCACTTGCCACAAATGTAATAGGGCTTGTAATCAGGCGATCCCTGGATGTAATTCCTGAAGCCAGTGCAGCAATATGCAGTGCAGCCGTACCACTCGAAACAGCCAGCGCAAACTTGACTCCGCAGTAGTCGGCAATCGCCCTCTCGAAAACTTCCACTACCGGACCCTGGGTCAGGAAATCGCTTTCGAGAACCCTGACCACGGCTTCTATGTCATCCGCGTCGATGTGATGCTTACCGTATGGAATCAACTTCATAAATTGACCTGGTCAAATTTGAATTTTCCTGTTGCCTGAGTCGCACGAGTTGCTCGGCAACCGTGCCGAGCGTTCTACCCAGGGCCAACCTGGTTTTTTCGTTGGACATGCTCATGTCATATGGCCGGCTGGCCAGGTTGGTCATATCCTTGAGCCGTCCCGGCCTGATCCCTGAGGCATCAAGGCCGAAGGCGTCGGCAACGCAATGCCCGAAATCGTATTTCGACAGGCGTTCGTCTCCTACCACATGGAAAACACCCCTGTGTCCTTTGTCGAGCAGGTCATGAGTGGCATCCACCAGGTCGGAAATCAGGATGGGTGTGTAATATACATCTTCAAAAAGTGAAAGCTCTCCACCGCTACGCAATGTGCGGATGATGGTGTCGCTGAAAGACGGTTTGTAGATTGGCCCCCAACCGTAAAAATTGGTTCTGACGATAATGACGTCGTCATGGCATTCCTGGATGACCTGTTCAGCCTCGGCCTTGGTCTGGCCGTATACATTCACCGGATTGACATAGGCGTCTTCAGTCACCATTGGCGCAGTACCATCGAACAGGTTGTCCGTGGAGATGTGGATCATCGGGACCCCCATCTCGCGGCATGCTTCGCTGACATGGCGACTGAGCTCGACGTTGACATGCCTTGCCAGTGCAGGATCTGTCTCGCAACCTTCGATGCTCGTCAGCCCCGCGGTATGTATGACTGCCGTGGGCGCCAGTGCTTCCATGGCTGGTAATAATGCAGCCGTGGATTCCAGGGGGAGAGGGTTGGTAGACAGCCCAGCTGGCTGGATTTCACGTGCATGCAGGCCGAGTACCGGGGTATACCTGTCCTTGACCTGGTAACCCCAGTTCAGGCCCAGCAGGCCTGTGCCACCGGTAATAATAATGGCCGGTTTGTCAGTAGCTGCCATGATTACCGGAGCCCCTGCATGGCTTTCCCATCAGCAGGTTCTTGTATGATGCACCCGTCCTGTACACGAT
>CAZKJY010000142.1:0-5726 GCA_964553165.1 uncultured Enterobacteriaceae bacterium | reverse complement strand
GCAGCAGGTTTTGGGGATGCACAGTGGTGTGGTGAATGCTTGGATCCAGTCTCATCAATTCTGCTGATCCAGCCTTGTGGATGATAAAGGGCGCATCATCCGTATAAAGGCCGTTCCCAGCCTCAATCTCAGCCAATTGTCTTTGGGCGATGTCAATGAGTGTATTCATGCGCCTGGCCTGGGCGGCAAAGTAGCGGCTTTTGAATGCTTCAGAATAGGTAGAAGCGCCATGGGGATTGTAGCCGTTGGCCGGATTAAAAGGATCCAGTGTGGGATCAATGATGGGAGCAGCATTGCGGGCGAAGATGTCGACATCATTGGTGACGGCAGGATTGATTCTGCTCAGGGCACCCCCGGCAATTCCCAGATTGCTGTCGACCAGAATCAGGCCGTCAGCCTGGGGCAGGTCGGCCAGTTCGTCACCACACTGTGAGAGTTTTTTTGGATCCTGACAGAAACCAATGCCCTGTTCGGCAACGGCCTGATAGAAACTGGTTGTGGCGCCACCGCCACTGAAGCCCCACAACAGCACCCTGGTAATGCCTGGCTGTGCGCGCAGAAATTCGACACCCGATTTGACGTCCAGGGCATTGCGTTCCCAGATCACCAGTGCCTCGTTATTGTCTGAGCGCGGGTTCATGCACAGCACCAAAAATCCGCGGGCTGACAGTTCACGGCAGCCATGATAAGCCATGTAGTTGCTGGTGCGATGCAGCGCCAGAATCGCAACATGGGGTGTCTCACCACTGTCAGGGGTGTAGAGGGCACCTTTTACGGCATTGGGAGTGAATGGAATAAATTCTGGATTGGATTGCGCCTGGGTTGTGGACGAAAAGCAGCAATACAGTAAAAGCGCGGACAGCAAACGGATTGTTTTCATTATTATCTCCAGGTCACAGCATGATTCAGGTGCTATGAGAATTCAAAGCATATAAAACCATAACACTGGTATGGGTCAACTGTCAGTTTATGGGCACAACTTATGGGCACAATTTATGGGCACAACTTATGGGCACACGCGAGTTTATCTGAACGAGCTGTTTGACTGGCAATCATTGCAAACCCAGGCACTATTGAAAATGTACGAAAATGCAGTCCGGCCCGGAATGGTGTAGTCTAATGCGACTCTAATAATGACAAAAACCCCTGAGGCAAATCATGAAATCTATCAAAGCGCTCCTCTCTCTCATTAGCCTGTTGACCCTTGTTCCCAATACTCAGGCCCTGGCGCAGTCGACTCCCGAGGCCCCGGGTCTGGTATTCGCTTTTGAAGTGCTGGTTGAGGTGGCCGATCCGACGGTGGTGGGTGAACTGCCAAACGGCACCCGCCGCATCGTGGATATTCTCGGCGGCACCTTTGAAGGGCCGGGCATTTCCGGTCGGGTTGTCCCAGGGGGCGCTGACTGGCAGATTATCCGCGAAGACGGTTTCACGGACATTGATGCCCGCTACACGCTGGAAACCGATGACGGTGATCTGATCTATGTTTCCAATATCGGGATCCGTCATGCCCCGCCGGACATCATGGCACGCCTCAACCGGGGCGAGGTGGTCGATCAGGCACAGATCTATTTCAGGGCCGTGCCAAAATTTGAAACCGCTGCCCCGGAGCTGGAATGGCTGATGCGTTCCATTTTTGTTGCCACTGGAGAGCGTTATCCGAATGGGGTGGTGATTCGCTTCTGGCGTCTGCTGTAATTGATGCCCAGTCATGCAGGATTGGCTTGCATGCCTAGATAAAATAGGCATAATAAACCTATTATTTATAGGTATGGAGTCAGAGATGGCAAAAACCAATGCGGCTTTCATGTCGGGAGTGCCGGAATTGCTGGTACTCAGATTGCTCCTGGATGAGGAAAAATACGGTTATGAAATCGTGCGTGGTATCCGCCAGGCAACCCGGGAAGCTATCAGTCTTGCTGAAGGAGTGATTTATCCCACGCTGCACACCCTGGAAGCAAAAGGCTATTTAAAAGCGCGATCAAAAAGCGTTGATGGCCGTACCCGGGTGTATTACAAAGTCACTGCCAAAGGCAGAAAGCGCTATGAAAGCATCCATCAGCAATGGCAGGACATCACTGCAGGCGTCAATGCCTGTCTGGAGCCAGGTTATGTTTGAACAAAATGTGCACAGGCTGAAACACACCCTGCTTAAGGCTGGCGTTTCTCCAAGGTACGTCAAAAGAACCCTGAGAGAATTGCAGGACCATCATTCGGATATTAAAACCCGACTCTTGAAGGACGGGCTGTCAGATCAGGAAGCCGGGCTGCTGGCTGAACAGCAGTTGGGTGATCTGCAGGATATTGCGGCAAATACCGTTTCGCGGAAGGAGCTGCTCTCGTTTATTTCCCTGCATCCGAAACTGTTCTTTCTGGTTTCGCCGCTGCTTTGGTATGTGCTGGCTGCCGCTTTTTGTGCCTTGATGGTCAGGCTTAATGTTGAATTTATTCAGTCGCAGCATCTTGGGGCCGGGGATCCGATGCCGCCGATTAATCTGCTGGTATTTACCGGGTTAGCCGGATTCTACCTCTATATCTTGCCCCTGTTGTTAAGCCTTGCTTTCATTCTGGTTGCCAGAAACCGTCTGCTGGACAAATCACTGATCTATATCAGCCTGGTGCTGATCAGTCTGCTGGGTTCACTGTTGATGGTGGAGATTCAGGGTGGAGACCTCATCGGCCAGGGCAGTCTCCATGTCAGCCTTGGAGGCTTTGATTACCGTAATTTCACCCGATTCGCCGTCACACTGGCACTTGCCCATGTCATGTTGCTGTGCGCAATTCCAAGAAGCAGGACAGGACAACAATCGATTTCCTGACGCGGTGGAATCTGTTTATCTACCGAGCAAACGCCATACCAGACTGAAAACCAGAACCGCTGATTTTTCAGCGGGTTAATATCAGCGCTTGCCGGCTATAATCCAGCCAAAAACCAAACAAAAACCAAACAAAAACCAAACAAAAAAAAGGGCGGCACGTGAAGGGGGGTGTGCCGCCCAGTCATGAGGAGATGATGAAACTGTTTCTTCTCTTATGTACGTGCGTTTTTCGAAATCGGATCAACGTGATTGAAAAAAACAACCTGATACTGTCTTTGGAGCGAATAAAACATTGGCATGTCACCCGTAAAGGACTTTCTCCCCAACACACAGGGGAGCTGGGTACACAGGACCAGGCTGCCAAAACAGGCATGTTCACGGGATATCACACAGGGTGAGGTGGCGCCGCCAGCAGACGACGCCCTGTCTTCCTCAAACAGAATTAGAGCATTTCGACCAGTTCAACCAGCAGGCCATCCGGGCTTCTGACCAGAACAGTCTGGCGGTCAGGGTATTCGATGATTTCGCCGCTAGTGGTGACCACTTCAAAACCGCCAGCCCTGATGGCATTCAACATGGCTGGCAGACCTTCCACCAGAATGGACAGCGCGGAGGCACCTGGATCCTCAGGATTGGGGGCATGTTTGGTGCGCTCAAGGCCACTGAACTCCCAGAAAAACCAGACATTGGTGGAACCCGGTGGCTGAGTGCGGGCAGTGGTCGCGGCAGCTTCCGGCGTACCTTCAAGCAGTAACACGGCCTCGTTGACACTGTTGGGTTCACTGGCCTCATAGCCAAGAATGTCACCGTAAAATTCCATGGAACGGGCACGGTTTTCCAGCGCCAGGGAAGAACGGGCATTGTAGATATTGCTGCTCTCAGGAACGTCAGTCTCAATCGGATTGCCGGACTGGATGAATTCAAACACAAAACCATCCATGTCACGCATCATGACTGCCTGGGTATCGTTGCGGGGGCGTTGAGTGTAAACCGGACCACCACCGGTGGTATCGACAGTGATGTCGTATCGGTTGGCAATTTCAAAAGCCTGATCGATATCGCGCAGGCTGATGGAAAAGCGCGTGACACCCGGATCATAGAGCTGTTGCTCAAAGGGCTCTCCCTCGGCAGCAGCAAATTCAATCAGCTGGAAATCCATTTCAGAGCCAGGAATATTAAATGTGACAACGGTTCCCAATGCCCCCGGGGCATTGGTTTGTACCTGATCCAGGAGCGCGGAATAGGCCAGTGGTTCCGGGCCGGAAACGATGTTGAGACCGATATCACGATACAGGTCCAGTGAGGTCTGTATATCCGAGACGACGTGAATCAGGGCACCTGGCTGAAGCATGCGGTAGGCACCCATAACCGTGTCTTCTGTCATCGGCATGGAAGCTTCCGGTGGCGCCTCGGCGGTCGCCATGTCAGTGGATGCTGGCGCCTGATCATTACTGCAGGCGGTCAGCAGACCGGTCAGAAACACGAAAAACAGTAATTGAACAGCTTTCATTGAACTCCCCTTCAAGGCGTTATGACTGCGTTCAATAGTATAGAATTGAGTGTTGAAAGTTAATCAGATTCCAGCCAGGCCAGCGCTTCTGTTTCTGAAGTGAAAAATTTTGCTTCGCCGGAAATAAACCAGGAGCCAAGTCTGGCGGCCATCTCCTGCCACGTTTTATTGCCGAGAATGGCGATCCTGTTGAATTTACTGCCGTGTTTCAGGCCGAGTTTAAAATCGTCCCAGGATGCCCGTGCTTCCCAGCCTTCCAGCTCAGTGGCATCCAGAAAGACATCAATACTGGGTTTACTGATGCCTGCCAGGGCGGCATCCAGCATGGGGGTGATGGTCAGGTAATCTTCGTGGCTGAGTTTTCCAATGGCTTTCAGGGTCAGAAAGACATGGCTATTCTGCCGTTCTATCCCTATTGATAAGCCATGGCGTTCTGTAATCATCGATTCGCTTCGGTCTGTTCTGTCCCTCTTGGGAAAAGAATTTCCTCGGCTCTGTCCTGCGGGGCGGGCAGTCTGTTTGCGAGTGACTGCCTGATTTCATCATAGGCCGGGTCATCTGCCAGGTTGGTCCATTCATTAGGGTCTGCCAAATGGTCATACAGTTCTTCCTGACCATCGGCATAGACGATATAGCGATAGCGGTCTCCCCGGACACTGTAATTGCCGAAGCCAAAGGTTGTGATGGCCACCTCGTCCCAGGCCATGTCCGGATTTCGAAGCAGCGGCACCAGGCTGGTGCCGTCCACGTGATCCGGGACAGCCATGCCACTGAGTTCGGCGAGGGTGGCATAGATGCTTTGCAGGGAGACTGCTTCATCAGAGCGCGAGCCCGGGGTAGTAATGCCGGGGGCAACGATGATGAAAGGCACATGGGTGCTTTCCTCCCAGAGGGTCATTTTGCCCCAGCGTTCCTTTTCCCCGAGATGAAAGCCATGGTCACTCCACAGCACAATGATGGTATTGTCGGCACGGCCACTGCGATCCAGTGCATCAATCAACTGGCCCACCATGGCATCGGAGTAACTCAGGCTGGCCAGATAGCCCTGCACGGCGCGGCGCCAGGTATCGGTGCCACCGTTTTCACGAATCCACTGCATGGTATCCGGTCCCATGCTGCGTTCTCTGCCGTAGAGAGCCGAATCCGGCAGATCACGGGTGTCGTCTTCCAGATAGGCCGGCAGCATAATGTCTTCCAGCGGATGCTGGTCAAAATAGCGTTGTGGCACATACCAGGGTAAATGCGGACGGAAAATGCCGGCGGCCAGAAAGCGGGGGCCGGTATAGGCGGCCTCGATTTCGCGGCTGACCCAGGTCACGGTCTGCCCGTCACCCATGGCGGCGTCCGTGGTCACCACGGGAAAGAAATCAAAGTCACCGGTCTGGCGCCCGAAGCCC
>CAZKJY010000141.1:0-5729 GCA_964553165.1 uncultured Enterobacteriaceae bacterium | reverse complement strand
TGCTCTGGCTCTTAAGCATTTTGTCAGCGCGGGGTTTCAGCCTTGGGCAACGCGTGTTCACCGCGCTGGTCTGTGGTTTTGTGTTGGGCGTCCTGTTTCAACTGCTGTATCAGAGCCGTCCCGATATCATCGAATCGACCCTGGTCTGGACGAATGTGGTGGGTTCTGCCTATGTCAGTCTGCTGAGAATGATCGTGATGCCCCTGATTCTGGTGTCTATTCTGGCGGCAGTGATCAAACTCAATGACATGGCGGGACTGGGCAGGATCAGTGTTTCAGTCATCGGCATTTTGCTACTGACAACGCTGATTGCCGCGCTGGTCGGTATTCTCATCAGTCTGCTTTTTGGTCTGAGTGCTGAAGGACTGACGCAGGGTGCCCGTGAGCTGGCACGGGAGGAGACACTTGTGCTTCGCCAGGCTGAACTGGGCAGTCTCAGTTTTGCCGATCTGCTCGCCTCCTTTCTACCCCAGAACATCTTTTTTGATCTGGCGGGGATGCGTGATACCTCCATCATCGCCGTGGTCATTTTTGCTGTCCTGCTAGGCATTGCGGCGCTGCAATTGACAAAAGATGACGAGCGGGCAGGCGCTTCAGTCCGGCACTTTATTGAACTGGCGCAGAGTCTGATTCTGAAGCTGGTCCGACTGGTGATCAGTTTTACCCCCTATGGGGTACTGGCCCTGATGGTGAATGTCTCGGCTGGCTCCGATCTACAGGACATTCTGAATCTGCTCAAATTCATTCTGGCGTCGTATCTGGCGATTGCCGTGATGTTCATAATCCACGGTCTGCTGCTGAGTCTGTTCAGGGTCAATCCGCTGAACTATTTCAGGGCGGTTCTGCCGGTGCTGATTTTTGCCTTCAGTTCCAGGAGTTCAGCGGCGACGATTCCCCTCAATGTGGAAACCCAGATCGGGCAACTGAATAACGCGTCTGCTGTGGCCAATTTCTCCGCCAGCTTCGGTGCGACCATCGGTCAGAACGGTTGTGCCGGTATTTATCCGGCCATGCTGGCAGTGATGATCGCACCAGGAATGGGGGTGGATCCTGCCAGTCCGGGATTCATTCTGACGCTGCTGGCCGTTGTCACCATCAGTTCTTTAGGGGTGGCAGGCGTGGGTGGCGGCGCAACCTTTGCTGCCCTGATGGTGTTGCCAGCGATGGGGTTTCCGGTGGTACTGGTGGCGCTGCTGATTTCCATTGAACCGCTGATTGACATGGCGAGGACGGCTTTAAATGTGAGTGGCTCAATGACGGCAGGGACTATCACTTCCAGGCTGCTTAAGCTGTATGATAAACAGTCTGGATCAATGGAGGCAGTCGATGAATGAACTGATTTCTGTGGCAACCCTGCAGAACAAAATTGCCAGCGATGAGGTGCTGGTTTTTGATTGCAGGTTTAATCTGATGGACCCTGCAGCAGGGCATGAAGCCTATTTGAGCGGGCACATTCCCGGCGCCGTTCATGCCGATCTGAACCGGCAGCTCAGCAGCCCGCATATTCCCGGCAGGACAGGCAGGCATCCCCTGCCGGATAAAGCTGCCTGGCTGGCACAGGTGCAACGGTGGGGCATCAGCCCGGAAAAACTGGTGGTGGCCTACGATGATGCCGGCGGCGCGTTTGCGGCACGACTCTGGTGGCTTCTGCGCTGGATTGGTCATGAGCAGGTCTCTGTCCTGAATGGCGGCTGGAAGGCCTGGCAGGCGGCAGGAGGAAGCTCACGTACCGGGGAAGAAGCTGCCAGCGGGCCGGCAACATTTGATTATACCGACCTGCCTGGCCTGTGCCGGGAAGTACGGGTGGAAGCAGTCAATGCCGAAGATTATTTGCTGGTGGATGCCCGTGAACTGATTCGCTTTATCGGCGAGAAGGAACCGATTGATCCGGTAGCGGGTCATATTCCGGGTGCCGTGTGTTCCCCGATGAGTGCCAATCTCGACGAGGAAGGCTTCTTCAAAACCCCGGTTCAGCTGCAGGAAAAATTTTCCGCGCTGCAGGAGGCCGAGCGGGAACTGCTCTGTTACTGCGGCTCGGGAGTGACAGCCATTCATAACATTCTCGCCCTGCGTCTTGCCGGCTTTGAGGAGCCCTCGCTGTACGCCGGGTCCTGGAGTGAATGGATCACTGATCCGACCCGGCCTGTGGCCCGGGGGGAGTGATTAGCCGTGAGAGGCAAGCTGTCATATCTCGTGGTCATTCTGCTTGCCGGCAATATGGTCTGCGCCAGGGCCCAGGAGGCGAGTGACCGGGATTACCACGCCCTGGTGCTGGATTACGTGGCGAAAGTCGAGAATATCTACAACGGCAGCTGGGCTTATACCTATACCATTGATGACAAACTGGCACAGGAAACCCGAACCATTCGCCGTGATAACAGCCTGCCCTTTCTGGAGCGTGAGCAGCTGCTAGCCATCAATGGCATGCCTCCTTCAGAAGAGAGATTGCAGGAATACCGGGAAGACCGTGAACGAGCACTGCAGCGTCGACAGGAGCGGCGGGAAGAAGCAGAACGGGCAAGACGAGCCGGCAGGGAAGTGGAGGCCAGGGATGAACGCGATGAAAAGCAGCGCTTTCTGGATATGCTGATTCCCGAAAGTATTCATGTTATCCGTCAGGAAGATGAGTTACTGTACCTTGGTTTTCGCGCCATGGAAGAAGACCGTGAACGCATCTATGAAAATATTCGCGGGACCCTGATCATTGATACCCGGGAGGAGTTCATCCGTGAATTACAGGTGACTGTGATCGAGCCCTTTACACCATTTTTCCTCTCGCATGTGGAGGACGGTTTTTTCTCCCTGCGTTTTGAGCTGATTGATGGTGTCCCGATGCAATCAGAAATCACCTGGCGCCTGGATGGTCGGGCTTTTTTTATCCGCAATCTGGATGCTGATCAGGAAGTAAGCTGGACCGAGTTCGAAAGAATCTAAGCGTTTATCTATGGGAGTGATGCAGATGGGATATACCAGGTTTCAGAAAATCCTGCACTGGCTGCTGGCCGTATTAATTCTGCTGTGGCTTTTCGTTGGCGGCGAAATGGTCGAAGAGGCCGAAGGAGCAGAAAAAATTACAGCGATTGCGATCCATTCCGGCGGCGCATTGCTGATTCTTTTGCTGATGATTGTGCGCTGGTTTGCGCGGCAAAAAAATCCGGTAGCACCGGCGGATACGCTGAAAAACTGGGAAAAGGCCTGGAGTCTGCGTATCCATCTGGCATTCTATATCCTCGTCGTTCTCATGGTATTCAGCGGTATCATGCAGGGCGTCTTTTATGATCAGGAGGTGAAGCTGGCCGGTGTGATTCCCATCACCGTTGGCTACCAGGAAACGCTCTATGGCATCTTCCATGCCGTGCATGGTCTGAGTGCAACGTTGTTTAAGATCCTGATCCTGCTGCATATCCTGGCGGCTCTGAAACATCAGTTTATTGATCGTCAGGCCATCATACAGAGAATGCTCTGATCACTTAGGGATAAGCAGGCACACTATCAACAGGTTATATTTTTTAGAGTTCGTTTCCCTGGCGGCCATCTGGGGTGGTTCCTTTCTCTTTCTGCGTATTGCCAGCCCTGAGTTTGGGCCCTTTGCGTTGATTTTTATCAGGGTGGCAGTGGCAGCAATGGTCTTGATGCCCCTGATCCTGCAGCGCGGGGAATTGCCTATTCTGAAAACCAACTGGCGGCGATTTCTCTGGGCAGGCGTGTGCACTACCGCCTTGCCATTTACGCTGCTGAGTTACGTTTCGCTGTCGATGACAGCCGGCCACACTTCCCTGCTGAATGCGACTGTCCCGATGTTCAGTGCCATCATTGCCTGGTTCTGGCTGAAAGAGAGTCTGACCTGGATTGGCATTGCCGGTTTGCTGCTGGGTTTTACGGGGGTGTTTGTTCTCTCCTCCCCTGACGGGGGAGACTATGCCACGATGGCTCTGCCAGTGCTGGCGGCCATCATTGCCACCAATCTTTATGCCTACGGCAGTTGCTACACAACGCTTTACCTGCGGGAACTGCCTTCAATCACGGTGACGGCGGGCAGCCAATTGTATGCCTCCCTGTTTATGCTGCCTTTTGGTCTCTGGTTCTGGCCACAGAACCAGCCTTCGCTGGCATCCTGGCTGTCTGCGCTGGCACTGGGTATCGTGTGCACAGCCTTTGCGCTGATCATGTTCTATCATTTGCTGAAGCGGATTGGTGTTGCCAAGACTGTGTCGGTGACCTACCTGATTCCAGTTTTCGGCATTTTGTGGGGGATGCTGTTTCTGAATGAGATGCTGACCCAGAATATGCTCCTGGGAGGCATACTGGTCATGGCAGGGGTGGGACTGACCACCAGCGCTTCAGCCAAAAAAGGCAGCAGTTTATCCTGAGTGGTCAATCTGGCTGGACTTGCCTGTCGCTTTTTTTATACAATGCGCTCTCAAGATGAGTGATCCTGAATCGAATAAAATTTAAGAAAGCGGAATGAGTCCCAACTCCTTCCGCTTTTTTTTAGACCCGCCTTTGCCAGGCAAAGGGGCGATTCAAAAAAGGCATTGCTCTCCCGGAAGTGCAATAACTGATACAGATAATTAAGGGCAAGAAATTTGTCAGCGAACAGCTACAACTCTGCAATTTTGGTCCTGGAAGATGGTTCGGTTTTCCAGGGAATCGCCATTGGTGCCGATGGTATGTCAGTCGGCGAAGTTGTTTTTAATACCGCCATGACTGGGTATCAGGAAATTCTGACTGATCCTTCCTATGCCCGCCAGATCGTCACGCTGACCTATCCGCATATTGGTAATACCGGTACGACCGCCGAAGATGATGAATCCGATCAAATCTGGTCGGCGGGACTGGTTATTCGCAATCTGCCTCTGCTCGCCAGCAACTTCCGCAATCAACAGAATCTGAGTGACTATCTGCAGCAGCGAAACGTGGTTGCCATCGCCGAAATTGATACACGACGTCTGACCCGGTTTTTACGCGACCATGGAGCGACCAACGGCTGTCTGCTGGCCGGTCCGGAAGTGGACAGTGATCCTGAAGCTGCCAAAGCCAAGGCCCTGAAAGCTGCTCAGGAATTTCCCGGGCTGGTTGGTATGGACCTGGCGAAGGAAGTGACCTGCAAAAAGTCTTATGAATGGACAGAAGGCACCTGGCAACTGGGTCAGGGACATGGTGTTGCGCCTCCGAAACCGGCGTTCAATGTGGTGGCCTACGATTTCGGGGTCAAAAAGAACATACTGCGTATGCTGCGTGATCGCGCCTGCAGGGTCACAGTGGTGCCAGCCAGGACGCCAGCGGCTGAAGTGCTGGCGATGAAACCGGATGGTGTCTTCCTTTCCAACGGTCCGGGAGATCCGGAGCCCTGCGATTACGCCATAGAGGCAATCAGGGAATTTCTGGAAACTGGTATCCCGGTGTTTGGCATCTGTCTCGGGCATCAGCTGCTGGCTCTGGCCAGTGGCGCGGAAACGTCACAGATGAAGCTTGGACATCATGGTGCCAATCATCCTGTCCAGGACTTACAGACAGGCAAAGTGTTCATTACCAGTCAGAACCATGGTTTCGCCGTGAATGAAGACACCCTGCCAGCCAAGCTCAAAGCGACTCACAAGTCGCTGTTTGATGGTTCCCTGCAGGGTATTCACCATACCGACAAACCGGCTTTTGGTTTTCAGGGACATCCTGAAGCGAGTCCTGGCCCGCATGACATTGCCCCGGTATTCGATCATTTCATTGAATTA
>CAZKJY010000140.1:0-5758 GCA_964553165.1 uncultured Enterobacteriaceae bacterium | reverse complement strand
TGTAATGTCCCTGGCCTTTATGGGCAAGGCATTGGCAGAAGATGCACAGCGTTGGGCCGTTAATATGCCCAAGGGGGTAACCCCCGTAAGCAACGCAATCTACGATATTCATATGATCATTTTTTGGATCTGCGTGGTAATCGGAGTTGGCGTTTTCGCAGTAATGTTCTACAGCATGTTTGCACACCGTAAATCAAAAGGTGCTGTAGCGGCTAACTTCCATGAAAACACCACGGCAGAAATTGTCTGGACAGTGATTCCTGCATTGTTGCTGATCGTTATGGCGGTCCCTGCAACAACAGCCTTGTTGGATGTTTATGACACCACAGAAGCTGAAATGGATATCAAGATCACTGGCTACCAATGGAAGTGGCAGTATGAATATCTTGGTGAAGATGTCGCCTTTATGAGCGAACTGACAACACCTGAAGAAGAAATCTACAATACCGCCCCCAAAAGCCAATACTATCTCCAGGAAGTCTCACAGGCACTTGTACTTCCCGCCAAGACAAAAGTCCGTTTCCTGATTACTGCTAAAGACGTTATCCACTCCTGGTGGGTGGTGGATCTCGGTGTCAAGAAAGATGCGATCCCCGGGCTGGTTAACGAAACCTGGGCGTATATCGAAGAGCCCGGTATCTACCGCGGTGAATGTGCCGAACTTTGCGGTAAAGGCCACGCCTTTATGCCGATTGTTGTGAATGTACTGGAAAAAGAAGAGTACAACGCCTGGTTGGCCAAGAAGAAAGAGGAAGTGGCAGCGGAACGTGATTTGGCAAAGAAAACGTTTACTCTTGATGAGCTCATGGCTCAGGGTGAAGCCGCTTACAACCGGTCATGCGCTGCCTGTCACGCTGGCAACGGTGAAGGCATTCCCGGCGTGTTCCCGGGTCTGAAAGGCTCTGCGATTGCAACCGGTGATGTTGCTGCACACCTGGATATCGTCGTCAACGGTAAGGCTGGGACAGCCATGCAGGCCTTCGGTGGCCAGCTGTCTGAAGTGGATCTGGCAGCCATCATTACCTACGAGCGTAATGCTTGGGGTAACTCGACTGGCGACCTGGTACAGCCCCTTGATGTTCTTAAATTCAAGCAAGGCCAATAAGGAGGATTAAGTCATGGCACACGGTCCCGCTAAAGGTATTGGCCGCTGGCTCTTTACCACAAACCACAAGGACATCGGCACGCTTTACCTCTGGTTCAGCTTCGCGATGTTTTTATTGGGTGGCTTCTTTGCCATGGTGATTCGCGCCGAGCTTTTCCAGCCCGGTATGCAAATTATCAAGCCCGAATTTTTTAACCAAATGACTACCATGCATGGTCTGGTGATGGTGTTTGGCGCCATCATGCCGGCCTTTGTCGGTCTCGCCAACTGGCTGATCCCGATGATGATCGGTGCGCCTGATATGGCCCTGCCGCGCATGAACAACCTGAGCTTCTGGATTTTGCCCTTCGCGTTCACGCTGTTGGCATCCACGTTGTTCATGGAAGGAGGTGCGCCTAACTTTGGCTGGACCTTCTATGCGCCGCTGTCGACCACTTATGCACCCAGCACGGTGAACTACTTCATTTTTGGTGTTCACATTATGGGCGCGTCGTCGATCATGGGTTCCATCAATATCATCGCCACTGTGCTCAATATGCGCGCACCGGGCATGACGTTGATGAAAATGCCGATGTTCGTCTGGACCTGGTTGATTACAGCATTCCTGCTGATCGCTGTTATGCCGGTATTGGCTGGCGCGGTTACCATGATGCTCATGGATGTTAACTTTGGCACCAGCTTCTTTGATGCTGCTGGTGGTGGTGACCCGGTACTGTTCCAGCATGTGTTCTGGTTCTTCGGACACCCAGAGGTTTACATCATCATTTTGCCGGCGTTTGGTGTGATTTCTCATATCATTCCAACCTTTAGCCGCAAACCGCTGTTTGGTTACAGCTCCATGGTTTATGCGACAGCTTCCATCGCCTTCCTGTCATTTATTGTGTGGGCTCACCACATGTTCATGGTGGGTATGCCGATTGGCGGCGAGTTGTACTTTATGTACGCCACCATGCTGATTGCTGTACCAACTGCTGCTAAGGTCTTCAACTGGGTAACCACCATGTTCCGTGGTTCCATCAGCTATGAAACACCGATGCTGTTTGCAATTGCCTTTGTGGTCCTCTTCACCATTGGTGGCTTCACCGGCCTGATGCTGGCGATTGCTCCCTCCGATGTGCAGTACCACGACAGTTACTTCGTAGTAGCCCACTTCCACTACGTCATGGTGGCGGGCGCGGTATTCTCAGGTACCGCAGCCGTTTACTACTGGCTGCCGAAATGGTGTGGTCGTATGTACAGCGAAACCATGGGTAAAGTGCAATTCTGGATTTCCTTTATCGGATTTAACATCACGTTCTTCCCGCAGCACTTCCTGGGTCTGGCCGGTATGCCCCGCCGCTATGCTGACTACGCTCTCCAGTTCTCGGATTGGAACATGATTTCCAGTATTGGTGCCTTTATTTACGGTGCTTCTCAGTTGCTGTTCATGTTTAACGTGATTCGTACTATCAGATCCGGTACGCCCGTTAGTGAACCCAAAACTTGGGAAGGTGCAGAAGGCCTGGAGTGGACAGTTGCCACCCCCGCGCCTTACCACACGTTCGCAACGCCTCCGGAAGTGAAGTAAGGGATAGAGATAGAAACATGTCTGCTGCACCGAACAACAGAAAATTGCTGGTCAAGCTGTTATCCGGTGCAGTGTGCATGTTCATCTTTGCGTTATTTGTGATGCCGCCGCTATATAACATGTTCTGTGAAATTACAGGCATCGGTGGCAAAACAGGTGGGCCCTATGTGGCCTCTGAAGCTGGTGTGGATACCAGCCGTAAGGTGAAAGTACAGTTTGTGGCAACCAATAATGGTGCCATGCCCTGGCAGTTCGGCCCTAAGGTGTTTGAAGTGAGTGTGCACCCGGGTGAACCGACGGAGGTGGCGTTTTACGCCAAGAACAGTACACACCGAAATATGGTGGCACAGGCAATACCGAATGTGACGCCATTCAATGCGGCAGAGTACTTCCACAAAACAGAATGCTTCTGTTTTAACCAGCAACCGCTGAAAGCGGGAGAGGATGCCGAGTTGCCCCTGGTCTTTATCGTTGACCGCGATTTGCCAAAAGCGATAACGACCATAACGCTGTCCTACACCTTATTTGATATTACGAATCAAAGCGACGATTCGTTGGCACAAGTGAATTGATAAAAGTGCTGTGCGGTAACGCATGGCGATGATGGAGAAAACCAATGTCAACTGATAGCAACTATTACGTACCCGAGAGTAGTCGCCTGCCAATTTTTGCGGCTACTGGAATGGGTGTGATGGCCTACGGTGCAGGCTCCTGGGTACAGGGTGGTAGTGCGGCATTTTTCCTGGCCGGCGCCCTGATCATGGCCTTTACCTTGTATACCTGGTTCAGCACAGTCATTAAAGAAAATATGGCTGGCATGAACAGTGATCAGCTCAAGCGTTCCTATGTTTGGGGCATGAGCTGGTTTATCTTTTCCGAAGTAATGTTCTTTGCCTGCTTCTTTGGCGCCCTGTGGTACGTACGCGTACTGGTGCTTCCCTGGCTTGGTGGTGAGGGTGGACACCCGAACAGCACGCTCATATGGGAAGGCTTTACGCCTGAATGGCCGCTGATGACCACTCCGGATATGGTGGTAAATGGCGAAGCAGCAAAGTTCAAGGGCCCGGACGAGAACATGAGCTTCCCTGGCTGGGATAAGCTGTTCAGCTGGTTGCCTCTGTGGAATACCGTCGTACTGCTGACTTCCAGTGTCACCGTACATATGGCGCACACCGCCCTGAAAAACCACAACCGTACCAAGTTCAATGCCTGGTTAGGTCTGACTGTTCTGCTGGGTGCTATCTTCCTGGTACTACAGGCTGAAGAATATATTCACGCCTACCAGCACATGGGCCTGACTCTGGAGTCCGGCATCTACGGAACAACGTTTTTTATGCTGACTGGTTTCCACGGTGCTCACGTTACAATGGGTACAATCATGCTGCTGATCCAGTTCCTACGCGGTCTGAAAGGCCACTTCAGCCATGACGATGCGTTTGGCTTTGAAGCGGCATCCTGGTACTGGCACTTTGTTGATGTGGTCTGGGTAGGCCTGTTCATCTTCGTTTATGTGTTGGCTTGATCTGCCAATCCATAGACTGCTTGTTCCATAAAAAAACGGCCAGGATTTTCCTGGCCGTTTTTATCTTAGGGGTTCGGTATCAATCAGCTTTGATCTAGGGTCGCGTTGCTGGTTGTTGCGGGGCAAGACGTTCAGGGTGTAGCTGTCTATCCCATGGTGCCTTGCTCGTGAGTTGGCCGGAATAAATCCCCCAGGCAATGGTGCCAACGAGAGCGGTGGCCAGAATAACCCTTAAACCCAGTGCATAGAGGGTTCTTTTTCTTGGGTTGCCGACATCTTTCATCAGGAACACCAGCGCACTGCTAAGACTGATCAATACAGCAATAAAGAGTATGACGATGATGGCTTTAAGCAACATGTGTTCAATTTCTCGTCCACCAAAAAATTGATTTAAACACAGATGTCACAACAGGCGCAGCAAGAATCCCGTTTTTCTTTCCGATGGCAGCCCAATTGGAAAATATTGCTGTTTACAGCATTTTTTCTACCCGTCACGGTCAACCTGGCTATCTGGCAACTGAACAGGGCGGAGGAAAAACAACAACTGCTGGAAGATTATCAGCAGCGAGATGTTGCGCAGCCTGTACCGCTTGTTTCTCTGGGAGGGCAGCCAGATAAACAATATGTGCGAGTTCGGGTTAGGGGTGAATACGACAACCGCTCTCCCCTGCTTTTGGATAACCGCGTCCGCCATGGTCGACCAGGTTTTGAGGTCATCTCGCTTTTTCAGACGCTGACAGGCCAGTGGTTGCTGGTCAACCGTGGCTGGCTACAGGGCAGTATGGATAGAACCGAGCTTCCTCCTATTGATGACGTTGTTGGTGAGGTGGAATTGACGGGCTATCTGTATCAGTCACCGGGTGAGCAGATCATGCTTGGTGAAGATCGCTGGGCGGTTGAGGATGGACCAAAAATTATTCAGAATGCGGCACCGGAAAAAGTCGCTGAAAAACTGTCGATCCCGATATACGGCTATACCCTGAGGCTCGATGATCAACAACCTGGAGCTTATGAAACGGGCTGGGATGTGGTCAATTTAATGCCAGGTAAACATACCGGTTATGCCGTGCAGTGGACTGCGCTAGCCATAGCGTTGGTAATTTTAACGGTGTTTGCCAATTCGAATTTGGGTGCAGTGATTAAAAGCCGCCGTCGTCAACAAATAAGAGAGGAAGGCTGATGACTCAGCAGGAAAAAACACGCAGTGGCCAATGGCACCTTTGGTTGATGATTATCATCCTGGGAGGTGTTATCAGTGCCGGTTTTCTAATGTTTCCGAAGACAGAAGAAGCGCGCGAAAAATTACTGGGTAGTTTAGGCACCACAAATCATGGTGAGTTTGTCTTGCCCGCGGTCTCCATGAAATCCCTTCAGCTAAAGAACGCTGATCAAGCTCCATGGGTGTTTGATGAACAGAAAGTGAAATGGCGGATGATCATTCCCGGTTATAGCACCTGTCATCAGGAGTGTCAGGATATGCTTTACCTGACTCGCCAGGTTCACATCAGCCTGGGAAAATACAGCCGTCGTTTTGAGCGCATTTACATCAATTTTGATGGACAGC
>CAZKJY010000139.1:0-5776 GCA_964553165.1 uncultured Enterobacteriaceae bacterium | reverse complement strand
TAACTGGCTTCGAACCAGTTGGTCGGGAGTTCGAATCTCTCCAGGCGCGCCAAATTTTCCTTTTTTACTCAAGTGGTTAGCATTCGCCGCCTGAGTTTTTCTTTCATCAAACGTAGTAAAAAACGTAGCTAAATGAGGCTCATTATTTACTACAGTTTCCAGCTTGTCTGCATAGGGCACTAAATGTTCAGGAGCCAGGTGTGCATACCGCCTCACCATTTTTGCTTCTGACCAGCCACCCATTTCTTGCAGGATGTGAAGGGGAGTTCCAGCCTGGATATGCCAGCTAGCCCAGGTATGGCGTAAGTCATGCCAGCGAAAATTTTCTATGCCAGCTTTCCTTAACGCTTTCTTCCAGGCTTTGGTATTCACCTGATACACCGTTCGACCCTGATAGGAAAAACAGTGTGTCGGGTGTCCGCCCAACTGGTTCCGGAGCAAACTTATAGCCTCATGGTTCAGAGGCACACCGATTGCCCGTCCATTCTTGGATTGATCCGGGTGTATCCATGCGGCCCGGCGAGCCAAATCCACCTGGGACCAGCGCAGACCAACCACATTGGCCTTACGAAGCCCGGTGACCAGTGAGAAACGCATCATGGCCTGTAAATGCTCAGGCAGATGACTCAAGAGTCGTTGGGCCTCATTGCGCGTCAGCCACCTTATACGTCGATTATCGACACGCAGTAGTTTGACCACAGGGGCACGTTCAATCCATTCCCATTCTCTGGCAGCAGAGTTCAGAATGACCCGTATGACCTCCAGGAGACGATTCACTGTGGAGGGGGTAACCCCAGTCTTCAGTTTGTCGTATTTCACCTTGTCGATCAGGTCGCGGTTAATCTGGTCCAGGTAGAGCTTCCCGAAATACTTATTCAGAAAGGCCAGGTAAGACCGATCATTGACGACTGATTTACGGGTAGTTTCCTTAACCCATCTTTCTGCTGCTTCCTGCCAGGTTCGCCTTGGTTTCTCGCCCAATTGGGTCATCCGCCAGTATTGAACCTTTAACGTGTCAGCAAACTCCTGAGCCTGCCGACGATCCACCGTCCTGGTAGACCTTTGGACCCGGGTGCCATCAGGGGCAGTAAATCGACACCACCAATGCTCCGAGTCAGATCGCTTATACAACATAGGCAAATCTCCTTATGTTGAGCCTGCGACCTTGGTCAAACCCAAGACTAAGGGAGGATGAAGTCAGGAATCAAGCCATAAGGTCAGGACAGGCTGCCAGCCTGCGTGCGTAAACGCTACGTCAGGCTTGGCAGCAGCCACCAGATCAGTGCTGTTAGCAGGTATGTAAACCCTCCTGCGGAGGGAAGATCAGGGGGTGAGAATTCAGGGTGCAGGTAGGTAATTGCTGTTAGAGGGTACAGTGTTACTAGGCGCTGTACCCAATAAGATAAAAACCTTGGTTATTCTGTAGCGACACTCAAATTATATACTCCACTAAATATATGTATTAAATGTGGGGATGTTAAATCCATATTGATAAGTCTGCATCAAATCCAGCTTTTTTACGTGAATGCGCATGAGCTATTGCAATACCTACACTGGTTAATTCTAGGCTCTTAAATGATGAGCCCATAGCATCCTTATTAAACTTTTCAAATTTTGGGCAAATTGATTTGAGAAATTCGGTAGCTTCATCTCTATTCATTAAGTTTTGATTGTTTATAGTTATGAGCTTTTTTGTATGCTCTTCTGAAATTCCATGTTGCTTACACATGGTTTCAATTCCCTCATCGTCCATAGCGCCTGCTTGAACAAGATTAACATTATGCTGACTGATAATGACAACTTTCCATATATTTGGATTTAACTCAGCAATTTCATTTAACAAGTCGCGTTCAAAGCCTTTACAAAATATTGCTTTATAAGTCTGCATCAATATTTTTAGGATATCTCTTTGGCCAGTACGTATGGAAGCACAGCCAACATACTCCAAATGCCTATAATTAGAGTCCTTTTCGCCGACTGAGTCAGAGAAAATAAGAACTGCTTGATTTAGATAATCAGCAAACATCTTTTTGTTTTGAATAGTTAATCTTCGGGTATAAGCAATATTAAAACAGCAGGCTAGGATATCTAGCTGCGCTCTATTAAGTTTTGGCGCTATTGATAAGGACTCATTTAGAACAACTTGGAGAAGACTTCTTTCGTCCTCTTTTGATCTGTCCACTAAGATGTCGACAAGAATATCACCTAATTCTTTATCTCCACATCGTGCATATTCTTTTTGAGCTTGAAATAGTGAATGCTGAAAATCTGGATCTTCCGAAGCTTTCAGGCCATCAGGGTTCTTAGATGCTAACTCCTCTAGAAACTGTTCAGTAATCTCTTTTGCTCTCTGGTTCGCAGTTTCTTTTGCAACTCCGGCTAGCTTATAGAAATTTCCTTCAAATACCTCGAGCGCAATCTCTTTAACGTGAGAGATTGATAATCCTGTATTAACAGTAATACTGTCAGCTTGGAGATTTACGGAATTATCACCACCTTCCTGAGACTTCTTACTTATTTCCATCATTTTCATCCTTGGCTTTAATCGAAAAATCACCTCCAACCTGAATATTTGTAGAGTTATTGCCTCCTTTTTGATTCATGGTTGATCCAGTAATTTTACGGAAAAGTAGCCAAGAAAGGACCGCAACTCCTATGCCGCTAAAAATCCACTCCTTATTTGCTATTAAGTATTCCATCACTTCAGTCTCCTTTTAAGTTAGTTCTCATAACTAACAATCGCTGGGCTATTTAGGAACCTATTCCAGACTTGTCAGATAGTAATGGATGGAATGTAACAATAACGTATCAAACTAACAATTATTTAGACTAAATCAGCTTCAACTAAGCTAATTAAGGAAATAAACCAAGATCGCAAGCTGTTGATTTATATTAAATTAAAAATTTACGGGCCGGCCTTCGAACCAGTTGGTCGGGAGTTCGAATCTCTCCAGGCGCGCCAATCAAAATAAAAGATGTCTGGCAGTGGCGTCAATTTCGGTTGCTCACTGGGGGCATAGAAGAAGAGCTCTCTTGGCTTTGATGTACTTTAGCAGTATCAATGCCAGGGTTACTCATAGTCTGGCAGATCCATACTGACCCCATAATAATTCGCCAGGGCTATCTGGTGGTTCAGTTCAGCCTGCCAGCGTCTCAGCTGCGCTTCTCCCAGCATTCGTTCACGCACATTCAACGACAGAAAGTCACTGTTGCCAGCTTCAAAGCGCCGAGCCTCGGCATTGACCAGAGCCTGCGCGACCTCCAGTTCCTGCAGGGCAATGTCTTTTAATTCGCTGGTAGCACGTAAATTCAGTATCGCGGAGCGAATATCCCTTTCCGTTTCATTGACCAGTAAATACAGTTCATGCTCTAGCCCATCAAGTTTTGCATTGGCGGCATCTCGCCTGCCCTGAGCCGTTCTGGTTGCCAGTGGAATACTATAGGAGAGCTCGATGACATTATCTGTTCCGACCCGCATGAGTTGACTGTCGCCCAGATCCCTGCTGCTGTAGAAGCTTATGTCCAGTTGTGGCTTAGCCAGGTTTTCAGCGAGCGTCCGTTCTAATTGAACCTGTACCTGAAGAGATCGGATCGCTGCAATATCCGGTCTGCTGGATAATGCATTTTCCAGCAGCACTTGTATTGGCATATCAAGAAATTCTTCTGCCTGTACAGGAATCGGTAGGCTGCTATCGTACAGAGGATAGACAGGTTGACCATCCGTATTTCTCAAATAGAGGGACAGGCCTTCGGCTGCCAGTTGGAGTTGGCGATTGGCATCAATCACCAGGCCTTCTCGTTGCAGAATGGCTTGCCGGTTTTCCACCAGCAGAATTTCTGCCACATCGCCCGCTTCAACCTGCCGTTCCAGGGCCTCCCCGCGCAGCAAAGCAACCTCCAGTAGCTCTTCATAGGAAGCGAGTAATCGGGCGGAAAGCAGCCAGCGATTATAGGCAATGAAAGCCTGCTGAAAGATGCTCAGTTGTTCATTCTTCAGGGTCAACTCGGCAATGCTCGATTCAATCTCAGCGTTCTGTAAGGCAAATCGATCATTATCGATGGCCCGATCCCGGAGCAACGATAAGGCAATACCCAATCTGACCTTGCCGGAATCCGAGCTTAGATATTGATTCTGGTAAGTGGGAAAGTCGCCACCCGATAATGAATACTCGGAAAAAACCTCAGCATTCATGAAAGGAAGTTCCCTGGAGACTCTGGCTCCGCCATAGGAACTGTCATAAAGGCCGTCTACCCGGGAAAATACTGAGCCATCTATACGCGGATCGAAACTGCCATTGGCTTCCAGAATGCCGGCCTGTTTTTCCAGAATGCCGGCTTTACTGGCCAAAATCGTTGGATAGAAACGATTGGCGCTATTCAGGACATCTGCCAATTCTGTCGGTTTTTGTGCGGACAGTCTTGATTCCTGTCCATCAGCGATGACAGGCATGGCAAGACAAAACAGGACAGCAAAGAGCTTATGTGTCAGAAATTTATGCATAACTTTTTCAGCTTATAGGCCTTCAGTCATGGGCGTATTCAGCGGCGGGAAATTATTCAGTAAACGCCACAGCTCGAAACCCAGGGGCACAGTTTCCAGTAAAATCCAGCCGCGCACGTTTGCCCCCAGGCGTACAAAACTTTCTGGTGGCCATCCGCATTCGCCCATTCTGGGTAATCCGTTTTCAATCTGTGCAGTTAAACAGTCATCGGTGCGTTCGGGTTCTTTTACTAAAACACGGAAACGTCCATCCGGACGGGCAGTGGGTTCTATAAAGACAACTTCACCCCGGAACGTTCCAACCGCAATATCGGGACGGCCACTAAACTGGAAAGCGGGCCATCCTTCAAACTGCAACCTCACATCTCGTCCTTCATAAACCAGTCCGATGTCGCGTCCATCGATGAAGAGTTGAACGGCCCTTTCCGAATTGGCGGGCATGAAACTGGCCAGTGCCTGTCCTGCGGTGACGATAGTGGCGTTATCACCCGCTTCGACATGCAGAATGGTGCCATCGCGAGGCGCTTTCACCAGCTGGCTGCCCTGACGGGATAAATTGGTCTCTGCCTGATTTAATTCAGTCGCCGCTTCTTCCAGCGAAACAATCAATTGCTGTACCTGGATGCGGGCTTCTTCAAAGCTGAGTCGTGAAGTGAGACCTTCCTCAAACAATGAGCGCTGACGCTCATAATCGATTTCTGCTGTGGCGACAGCCTCCTCAGCGGCACGATACTTTCGCTGGGCGGCAGCGAGCTGGTTTTCCAGTCGAGGTAAGAGCTGGTCATCAACATCCGTTATTCTGACAATGGGGTCGCCTGCTGAGACGTAGTCGCCGTCCTGTATATACCACTCGGCAATTCTGCCGGAAACCATGGCACTGATATTCTGTACACGATCACTGGGATTTAAGGTAGTCACCTGTCCTGAACCAGAAGCAGTCTGTACCCAGGGTAACCACATGCTGGCAATACCAATAACGATACCCAAACCTATGATCCAGCAACTGACTTTAATGACATTTGGCAGCTTGATCAGCCGGATCATCGATAAATGATCAAGATGATCCTCGCTATAATCATGGCCAAATGAAAAGTGTCTGGAATCAACTGTCGAATTTGAATGCTTCATGAACGTAGTCCCTCTTCTACAGCGTGTACTGATTGATTTTCCAGATCGATATTCAAAAGATATTCAAACTTCGTTATATCCCGACGTCGGGTAAAATAAACGACGGTCGTGCCCATATCATGCATGGCAGACAGAAACCTATCGATA
>CAZKJY010000138.1:0-5817 GCA_964553165.1 uncultured Enterobacteriaceae bacterium | reverse complement strand
AAAACGGAGAGGGGGCAGAGCAGGCTCAGTGTGAGGAACAGTTTTTTCATGAGTTTTCTCCTTCGTGGGATGGAGAAAGTATAAAAGCCCGGGGTAAAACACACCAGCTTTGAAAATCGACGTAGTGTCAGTTGCTGGAAACTGATCATTCAGTTTCCAGCGAAAGGAGGCGGTAAACTTACGCTAAAGTACCTGGTTTCTCTGACTATGCCGGCGGGCTTCCGGTTAATGGATTCCCCGGCTATTCATTTTTCAACTTTTCTTTATCTCAGTTGATCTATGGTAATACCTGCGCGTTCCCTGATCGCTTGTTGCGACGCTGCAGTTTCAGCAATGATCTCAGCAAGGTTGACGTTTACCAATTCACCGTTCCTCTTCTTGATTTTCCCGTCGACGATGACGGTATCCACATTTGAGGGAAGGCCATGCTGGACAAGCTGAAAAGTCATATTGGTATCAACTAGGGGAAGCATATTCAGATCGTCCAGTCGCACCATGATGATATCGGCCCTTTTTCCTGGGGTAAGGCTGCCAGTCTGCTCCTGTAAGCCCAGTACATTTGCTCCGCCATAGGTGCCAACAAACAAGGCATCCCGGTATGAAAAATCCCAGCCCCGGCTGGAATCAGGAATATTGATCGGGCCAGCTGACTGGGCGGTGCTTGCTGCCTGTGTTTGCTGCATACGCGCAGCATTGATGATTGCCCGTAAAGCTGCAAAGGGGTCAACAGGAGTCTGTGCGCTGACATCGACTGAAAAACTGATATTCTCAAGGCGAACGCCACCAGCAATAAGAGGATAGGTTGGCGGCAGCCCGCCACCAATCATGGGATCAATCAAAGGTGACAAAGCAACTTTTATATCCTGCTGTGCAATGATCTGAATGGCCTCCGGGGTCAGGCCGGTTCCATGGGTAACTACAAATTCAGATCCTGCAATATCGGGTCTGGCCAACCCGCCGCCATGATCGGTGATCGGCCGTAAACCAAGAGACCTGCCCAGAGCAACAGCTGCTTCGAATTGATCGGGGCCCCCACCTTCAACCAGCAGACCCAAGCCTAATCTTCCCTGGCCATTTTCATTAATCCAGTTCCTGGCGCGGATTAAATCTTCAGCAGGGGTCGCCTGCCCCTGGACTGCCGCCATGTATCCCATTTTTGCCCGGATTCCGGTATCGACAAGTGCCCGCATTTCTGCCTGAACGTCTTCAAAACCCCTTATGCCATGGGCCCAGTTGTGTACCGTCGTGATACCTGCGTTAAGTGCATCCAGGGCGGCATAGCGTACAGCGATATAATGGTCCTCGACGGTATAGTGTGGTGCCAGAACGCCGGAAAACCTGAAGTATTCAGCCGCATCATTTGCCATGCCACGCCATGAGCTATTCCACATATGCCAATGGGTTTCAACAAAACCCGGCATGATCACCATATCACTGGCATCGATAATTTCAGCTTCTGGCGCTACTAAAGAGGTCCCGATTTCAATAATCTGACCATCCCTGACAAGCACATCTCCAACGGCGAGGTCACCAATTTCAGGATCCATGGTCAACACATAGCCGCCTTTGAGAAGCAATTCATCGGGTGTGTTCTGAGCTTGCACAAGTTGGCAATTGACAGCGAATACAATCGCTAACACAAAATGTAGTCTGGGAATCAGGCGCATTACGTCTCCAAAAATTCAATAAGCATTTATGGTCTGCAGAAGTTAGCAATAATCCTGGTTAAAGCATAGCCTCGGGACTGGAACACTATTCAATCGCTATGAGAATCTTATAGCAACTTTTTTCTTATAGCAGGGAATTTCAGACGGGCACAAGGCTGGTTCATGCTGTTTGGACAACAGCCATTCCTGTCGTACTCACGGCAACTAGCTCTCGGAGCGTATTTCAGGAATTTCATCAGCGTTATTCAGGATTTTTTCAATTTTTCTGCGTCGTCCGAGCTCAGACAGGGATATTCCGCCGAGGACGAGTAGCAGCGAAAAGGCATGGTAGCCTTCAAAGTTTTCCTGCAGGAACAGCACCGCCATGATCGCGGCAAAAACCGGTACCAGATTAATGAAGACGCCAGCTCTGTTGGGACCGATGAGGGCAACACTTTTCATGAACAGCAGTTGTGCCAGCAGTGACGGCAGCAGGGTGATTAACACAACAATCAGCCAGCCCCGGTTAGTGGGGGTCTGCCAGCCCTGATTCATGACTTCAAAAGCCAGCAGGGGCAGGGAGACCAGCCAGGCGGCAATCGACATCACAGTGAACAGGCTGATGACACTGACATTCGGGCGTCGGGTTAAGGCCACTGAATAGACTGCATACAGAAAGCAGGCAATCAGCACGTAGATGTCACCCCGGTTAATCGATAAGCGCAAAAGCTCCCGCAGGTTTCCTTCCGACGCAATAATCAATACCCCGGCCAGCGTGATCAGGATGCCAACAGCCTGTACTGGCGTAGCGCCGATGCGTAAAAAAATCAGGCTACACAGTAAAACAAAAACAGGCACCGAGCCCTGCAAAATGCCGATATGCAGGGCAGTGGTATGGTGGCCTGCCAGGTAAAAGAGGTAGTTGAAGATGGTAAATCCCAGGCTGCCAATGATGGCAAAAAACACTAAATGTTCACGCAGGACCGGCCAGTCACGGATCAGGTGGTGTCGGGCAAATGCCAGCAAAATAAGAATGACGCCCAGCCAACGAAACATGACGAGCTGCATGGGTGAAATTTCATCGACAGCCAGCAGACTGAAGATCGTATTAAGACCCCAGCACCAGGTAGTGATGACGAGTAAGCCATAAGCCTGCCAGTGGCCTTCACCATTCATGCAAGGAATCCTGTAAAAATTTGAAAAGGCATATGAGCTCTATTTTACTATTAAAGACGTCAACAATTGCGCTTCAGGTGAAATTAAAACGCGAAGGTCGAATTCAGGTATCAGACCGGAGCCGATTTGCTTCGATCTCAGCATCATCGGTGGCATCGCTACAGCATGGAGCCTACAGTTACTGGTTTTATATCAGAGTGGATCGGCTTCAGGGCCAAGGTCGGGAATATCTCCTTCAACGATAAAGATGATATCCCAAAGCTGACTGCCGTCCGGCAATCTTGCATCACCAATTTTTTGGCGGATCTCTTCCCGTGATAGACCAACATCACCGGTAAAGATTTCAACCTCAACCAGGCTTATTACGCGTACGAAAACATCGTCATCAAGTGCTTCTCTGATGGCTTCAATGATAGGTACTGCTGGCGGGTAGTCGTAACAGATGCCGTTTTTGGGTGGTTCAAGGTCCGAACATAGTGAGGGAGGTCGGGCTCCCTGGGCAAAAACATAGGCAGATAAAATCAAGAGGGCGATAAATGAATATATTTTCATTCTACATCCATGCGGCTGAAAACATTTTTAATGAACTGGCTTAAAGGACACCGTACCTGTTTCTTCAACAAGTACGGTGTTCTTTTTATGCTTATTTTCTTGAAGCGCTCTCGATATCCTCGGCCAGTTCAATGAACAGTTCGGCATAGTCAGCGGTATCGAGCTGGGCCATGGCAAAGTGACCGCCACCTCTCAGGCCACGGTCAGGCATGTAGACACCAGTGGCTTCAACGCCAGCCTGGCGCCAGGCAGCGACCTGACAATTCAATATGTCCGGAGTTCCTCCCACCTGGCTGAGTTCCGACACCACCAGAGTCACAGGGAAATTCTGGAAATTCACCAGCTGACTGGGATTATTTCCCTGCATGGGGCAGCCGTTTTGCATGACCGGGCTGAAGTTTGCAGGTAAGGCCGGTGATGTTTCCCAGTTTGATATGGCCGCTGGTGCAGTCTGTCCAAATGGGCCCTGGGTAGAGACTGGGTTACTGCCAGCGGCTTCGAAGGCGATGATGCCGACGATGTTGTCCGCGTTCTTGTCCGGTACCAGGAAAGTACTGCCGCCACCCGCTGAGTGAGCAATCAGGATGGCCGGGCCGATTTCATCCAGCAGGGCTGAGATGGCATCTGCTGCAACCTCATTACCACAATACGGCGCGGTAGCAGAACTGGCAGCCCAGCCGACAACGGCATCATTGGTCGGGGTGGGTTCGCCACCCGGCCAGACATCGGGATCAGAGGTTGAAAGGAAGGAAATAATGCCGGTATTGGCATAGCCGCCTACTGACATGACATCGGTCGCGCAACTCGGGTTGCTCTGTGAGCGACCATGTCCCGGACGGTCAATGACGTAGACGTCCCAGCCATCCGCGACAAAATAGTCAGTCCAGCCATCGCGACCATCAGGCGTTTCCATCCAGTCCGTGCCCTGACCGCCGCCGCCGTGGATAAACACGACGGGATAGCGATGCTCGCGCTCGGCTGGCAAGAGATACTGCACGAACATGGGATTCAGCACGTTGAGGGTACCGTTATCCTGGGGATCTGTCGTATAGGCAATGAACTTGGAGCCAAAGTCACGCAGGTTAAGTGCGCCGGCTTCACCACCCCCCAGGGCAGCATTGGTGAGCAGAGAGGCGCCCATCGTAAGGGCAAGTAAGGTTTTATTGATTCTTGGTTTCATGGTTATTCATCCGTTTGGCTTGTCTGAAAATCAGTTGAAATCAGTTAAAAGTGTGTGGGATTTTTTATACTTGTTACCCGAAAAGCAGCCCCTAATTTAAGCCGATGCTCGATTGGCTTGCAAGCGGCAACCTATAATTTCCTTGAACAGTCTATTTAATACCTGTTCATGCGGTAGCCTGGATTTATGTTGAGATTAATCATTCCTCTTGAACCTCATGTCTCGGCATGGCTACATTGATCTCTTTCTGGTATATCCCGATCAAGTTTTAGAATAAGCAGACATGAAAAAACTGACACAAAAGACTTGGCTGATCCTGGCTGTGCTGGTGCTCTTGTCCTGCACGAGCAGAAAAGTGGCTGACACAACCATGCTGGAACTCAAAGCTGATTTCTACTACCTGGCCGGGAGTGATCAGCCCTATTCAGGGCGGGCGATAAGTACAGACGAAAATGGGCAGGTAATGGCTGTACTGAATTTCCTCAATGGCAGTTATGCGGATCAGGTGAGGTACTGGGATGAGAACGGCGCGTTAATACTCGAAGTCAATATGGCAGACGGTTTGCTGAATGGCAGGTTCACTTATCAGGAAGAAGACTATCGCTATGATGCCCGCTACGACAAGGGCGAGCTTCTAAACCGGGAAATTCGCTATGCGCAGGATGGGATCAAGGTGATACAGCGTTATGCAGACAGCACATTGACCACGAGCGAGTTAAATCAGGATGGTGAAGTCATAGGCAGTTATGAACAGGCCTATACAGAACTTACCCGTGCCTCGGTTGCCACTGAAAAGGGCATGCTGGTCATTAGCTTTGCGGAGCCTGATCAGTTGATCGGGCGTCTGTTATTTCTCGATGGAAAGGTGCTGTATCAGGAAAACTATGTCGACGGTGAACTGAGCATCCTGCTTTACCACGAGCGTTCAGCAGGGAATAACATTCTGCATTGTTATTACGACAATGGGGAACTGCTGGCACTCAGCGATGCGATCTGTACTGAATTGCCACTCAGGTAAGCCGGATAGGCAGCGCATTACCGTCATTCCTGAATGTCCCGTTCAATCACATCCAGAATCGGATCGCCACAGACAAGACTGTCCAGCGGCTGCGAGTGCCCTCTACCTGGTGTCTGCATTGATGTCGCTGAGCAACTTGTGAAGGGATTTCTGCAGCGATTTTGACAGGTTTCTGTAGTGACTTAGCAGCTGAAATTCATCGGCTGAAATGGTCAGGTCCTGGCTTTGTTTAGCGCCCCTGTAGG
>CAZKJY010000137.1:0-5822 GCA_964553165.1 uncultured Enterobacteriaceae bacterium | reverse complement strand
CGAAGCGTACAACTGCTTCCTAAATAGTTGGTATTTCATGAGTCATCCCATTCGTAGATTAATCAAACTTAGTATTTTATTCAGGTCTGCCGATAATGCCTTGGAAGGAACTGCTTATCAACCCGATTAATTCTTATAAATATGCACATTAACTGGCAGAGCTGCGGAGCATATCAGATACTTTACGCAGATTGAACCGGAAAATTGCATTTCATTTACATCTCTGGAGCGTGCACCAAAAACGCTCAGCTACCAGTTGGCGGCCTGTTTGAGCCCATCTCCAATTTCAGCCAAACTTCTGACTGTTGTCACCCCGGCGTCCTTCAGGGCGGCAAATTTTTCGTCCGCAGTTCCCTTCCCTCCCGAGATAATTGCACCTGCATGTCCCATGCGTTTTCCTGGCGGCGCAGTCACTCCTGCAATATAGGAAACAACCGGTTTTGTGACATTCGCTTTGATATACGCTGCGGCCTCTTCTTCTGCTGTGCCACCGATCTCTCCGATCATCACAATGGCTTCTGTCTGTTCATCTTTCTCAAGCAGGGCAAGGATGTCAATGAAACTGGAACCGGGAATAGGGTCTCCGCCAATACCTACACAGGTGGACTGACCAAACCCATAATCTGTCGTCTGCTTTACGGCTTCATACGTCAGGGTTCCTGAACGCGAAACAATGCCGACCTTGCCTGGCAGATGGATGTGCCCTGGCATGATACCAATTTTTGATTCACCCGGTGTGATGATGCCCGGACAGTTGGGCCCGATCAGGCGCACGCCTTCCCGGTCGCAGACAACTTTAACGTCAAGCATATCCAGGGTAGGAATGCCTTCTGTGATACAAACGATCAGTTTAATACCGGCATCAATGGCTTCGAGAATCGAGTCTTTGCAAAATGGCGCAGGCACATAAATGACAGAGGCTTCCGCTTCTGTCTCAGCCACGGCATCAGCAACCGTATTAAAAACCGGTAATCCCAGATGGGTCTGTCCCCCTTTTCCAGGTGTGACTCCACCAACCATTCGGGTGCCGTATTCAATGGCCTGTTCTGAGTGATAGGTTCCCTGGGAACCGGTGAAACCCTGACAAATGACGCGTGTGTCTTTATTAAGCAAGATACTCATTTTGCACCCTCCGCTGCTTTTACCACCTGTTGTGCAGCGTCAGTCAGACTGCTTGCGGCAATAATATTCAATCCACTTTCGGCGAGAACCTTGGTCCCCAGTTCAGCATTGTTTCCTTCCAGTCGCACCACAACCGGCACTTCGACACCTACTTCTGCCACTGCTCCAATGATCCCCTCAGCAATCAGGTCACAGCGCACGATGCCACCAAAGATATTCACCAGCACCGCCTTGACGTTCTCATCTGAAAGAATAATCTTGAACGCTTCCGAGACTCGTTCCTTGGTAGCCCCGCCACCAACGTCCAGAAAGTTCGCCGGCTCTCCGCCATGCAGTTTCACAATATCCATAGTCCCCATGGCCAGACCGGCGCCATTTACCATACAGCCAATGTTGCCTTCAAGGGCGACATAGTTTAATTCCCATTTCGCCGCCTGAGCTTCACGCGCATCTTCCTGGGAAGGATCACGCATTTCACGTATTTTTGGCTGCCTGTACAGAGCATTGCCGTCAATGTTCAGTTTGGCATCAAGACAATGCAGGTTGCCGGCCTTGGTGATGACCAGGGGATTGATTTCGAGGAGAGCCAGATCACAATCTTCGAATATCTTCGCCAGGCCAAGAAATATTTTGGTGAACTGTTTAACCTGCTCCGGATTGAGGCCAAGTTTGAAAGCCAGATCTCTTGCCTGGTAGGGTTGCGCGCCAACCAGGGGGTCAATCGTTGCCTTGAGAATTTTTTCCGGAGTCTCTTCAGCAACTTTCTCAATTTCCACGCCACCTTCTGTGGATGCCATGAACACGATACGACGGGATGCCCGGTCGACGACTGCACCCAGATACAGTTCCTGTTCAATATCGGTACAGGCCTCAACCAGAATTTTGCTCACTGGCTGGCCGTTCTTGTCGGTCTGATAGGTAACGAGGTTGTTTCCCAGCCACTTCTGGGCAAAGGCCTTGATCTCTTCTTTCTTGGTAACCAGCTTGACACCACCAGCCTTGCCTCGACCACCAGCATGCACCTGTGCCTTAACAACCCACTCGGAACCGCCGATTTCTTCAGCAGCGGCTACAGCTTCTTCCGGGGTATCACAAGCACGACCCTTGGAGACCGGTAGACCATAGTCTGCAAAGATCTGCTTCGCCTGGTATTCATGTAAATTCATTAATAAGCATCCTTTATCAAGTTGCGTTTAGTTTATTGCTTACCGGCTTCTCAGCGTTTTTTACGGTTAGGCATATGAATGGCATGTCCATTCACGGCCAACGCAGCTTCGTGAACCGCTTCACTCAGGGCCGGATGGGAAAAGACCGTCATGCCGATATCTTCGGCACTGGTGCTGAACTCCATGGCAACAGTGACTGTCTGCACCAGATCAGCGGCAGAGGGACCAATAATATGACAGCCCAGTACTCTGTCGGTTTTGCTGTCTGCAAGCATCTTCACCATGCCATCTGCATCGTTGGCTGCAACGGCTCTGCCCACTGCCAGAAAGGGAAAGGTACCGACTTTGTAGTCGACGCCTGCATCCTTCAACTGCTCTTCGGTTTTTCCCACCGAAGCAATTTCAGGATGGGTATAGATGACGGAGGGAATCAGCGCATAATTCATTGCTGCTTTATGGCCGGCAATTCGCTCAGCAACCATCACCCCTTCCTCAGACCCCTTATGGGCAAGCATGGGTCCTCGAACGACATCACCAACAGCGTAAACACCAGGTACTGAAGTCGCACAATAATCATCGACTTTAATAAAACCGCGCTCATCTTTTTCAATACCACAGTCTTCCGCAAGCAGACCTTCCGTATAGGGTTTTCTGCCAACACACACAATAAGCTTGTCAAACTCAATCGTTTGATTGCCATCCTTGTCGGTATATTCAACTGTGACACTTGGCGCTTTCCCTTTTTTAACTTTACTGCCGGTAACTTTTGCGCCCAGTTTAATATCCAGACCCTGCTTCGTAAGAATTTTCTGGGCCTCTTTTGCGATCTGCTGATCGACCATTGGCAGGAATTTTTCAGTTGCTTCGAGAACGACGACCTCTGCGCCAAGACGTGACCAAACAGAGCCCAATTCGAGGCCGATAACACCCGCGCCAATGACTCCGAGACGTTTTGGAACGGCCTGAAATTCAAGCGCCCCTGTTGAATCAACGATGATTCCGTCCTGCAGAGGAGTTGGTGGAATCTCTATCGGCACTGAACCTGCAGCAATAATGACATGCTCAGCTGACAGTGTCTGGGTTTTACCCGCGTGGTCAGTGACTTCGACTTTCTTGCCTTTCAGCAACTTTCCGGTGCCTGAAATAGGCGTGACTTTATTGGCCTGAAACAGACCGCCAATGCCGCCTGCCATCTGTTTAACGACTTTTTCCTTGCGCGCAATCATCGTCGGCACATCAATTTTTACAGCACCGGTGCCGATGCCATGCAGTTCGAAATCATGTTTGGCTTCTATAAACTTGTGTGAGGAGTCCAGCAATGCCTTGGAAGGAATACAGCCAACATTAAGACAGGTCCCGCCAAATACTGGTTTGTTGTCTTTATCCAGCCATTTCTCGATACAGGCAGTATTAAACCCCAACTGGGCCGCCCGGATTGCAGCAACATACCCTGCCGGTCCTGCCCCTATAACAATCACATCATAATCTGCTGACATAAGATGTCCCGTTGTTTATCAAACTTCAAGAAGAATCCGCGCGGGATCCTCCAGCAATTCCTTAACCGTTACCAGAAACTGCACTGCCTCTTTGCCATCGATCATGCGATGGTCATAGGAAAGCGCAAGATACATCATCGGCAATATCCGGACTTCACCATCGACAGCCATTGGCCGTTCCTGAATTTTATGCATTCCCAGAATGGCTGTCTGCGGCGGATTCAGAATTGGCGTCGATAGCAATGATCCAAATACCCCCCCATTGGAAATCGTGAATGTACCGCCGGTCATTTCCTCAATCGTCAACTTGCCATCGCGTGCCTTGAGACCATAGTCCCGAATCTGGCCTTCAATATCCGCCAGACTCATGTTATCCGCATCACGCAATACCGGCACTACCAGTCCCCTTGGGGAAGACACGGCCACCCCAATATCCTGATAGCCGTGATAGATAATATCGTTGCCATCGATGGAGGCATTGACTGCCGGATACTGTTTTAATGCTTCGATACTGGCACGCACAAAGAAAGACATATAGCCCAGACGGGTGCCATTATGTTTCTTCTCAAACATGTCCTTGTACTTGTTGCGCAGGTCCATCACAGGTTGCATGTTGACTTCATTGAAGGTGGTCAGCATGGCGGTGGTATTGGTCGCCTGCAACAAACGCTCAGCCACCTTGGCACGCAGACGCGTCATCGGTACACGTTCTTCTGCGCGGGGGCCTGAGTGCTGGACTTGTACTACGGGAGCAGACGGAGCAGAAGCCGGTGCACTGGCAACCGGAGCTGATGCAGCACCCGATTCCAGATGTTTCAGCACATCCTCTTTGGTGACCCGGCCATCCTTGCCTGTGCCTTTGACATTGTTCGGTTCAAGTCCGTTCTCTTCCACCAGCTTTTTGGCTGCCGGACTCAGGAGTACTTCTACTGAGCTGTTATCTTCTACTGCCGGTTTTGGCGTTGATTCGGCTTTAGATGCTGCTTTGGCAGCAGGTTCAGCAGTGGCCCCGGCCTCAAAAAGCGCCAGAATTTCATTGCTGACAATCGTGTCACCTTCTGCTTTCTGAATTTTTTGCAAAACCCCATTATCCGGTGCAACCACTTCCAGCAAGACTTTGTCAGTCTCAATATCAACCAGAAGCTCATCGCGGGAAACACTTTCCCCTTCTTTTTTATACCAGGTTGCTATGGTCCCGTCGGGAACCGACTCTGGTAATGTGGGCGCTTTAATTTCTATAGCCATGCGTCTATCCGTTTTACTAATTATTGAGGATCAAAAAATTGTTGTTACTTGCTGAGTTTCAGTGCATCAAGTACCAGTTTTTCCTGTTTTGCGACATGCAGTGCCGTATATCCGGCAGCCGGTGAAGCAGACATTTCCCGTCCCGCATAACCCAGCACCAGATTGGGTTTAAGTCTGTGCAGTACATTTTTCATGTGATGCTGGCTTGGATACCAGGCACCCATGTTCTGGGGTTCTTCCTGACACCAGACCAGCTCTTCCATATTGGTATAGACAGACAGAATCTCTTCAAGCGAATCTTCCGGGAATGGATACAGCTGCTCCAGACGAACAATGGCAATATCATCTATCTTTTCTTCACGGCGTTTGCTACGCAGCTCATAGTAGATTTTGCCACTGCACAGCACGACACGTTTTACCTTTTTTGCATCCAGATCGTCAGTTTCCGGCAGTACACGATGGAAACGGCCATTCGCGAGTTCATCATAGGTAGAAACTGCTTCCTTGTGACGCAGCAGACTCTTCGGTGTCATGACTACCAGGGGCTTGCGCAATGGGCGCATCATCTGCCGACGCAGCATATGGAAGGTCTGGGCCGGCGTCGTCGGCACACAGACCTGAATATTGCCTTCGGCACAGAGTTGTAAAAAACGCTCCAGTCGAGCTGATGAATGCTCCGGCCCCTGACCTTCATAGCCGTGCGGCAGGAACATGGTCAAACCACAAAGACGCTCCCATTTGATTTCACCGCTGCTGACAAACTGGTCAATCACCACCTGGGCACCGTTAGCAA
>CAZKJY010000136.1:0-5879 GCA_964553165.1 uncultured Enterobacteriaceae bacterium | reverse complement strand
GGCCGGGATGAAAAAGGCAATGCGTTCCTCCTGCAGGTCCTGATTCTCGCAAAGCAATCCCGTTGCAAAACGGTTTATACGCTGATTCAGCTCACCGTAACTGACTTTCTGCTCACCATCGACCAGAGCGGTACGGGTGTTGTCATCGTATAGTTGGGGGAATGAACCTGTGTGCATAAATGCGCTACTCCTGTCAGTCCGTTCAGTCTGTTGTTTTCATTTAAGGACGGTATCGTCAGAACATGCCATTGACGATAAAGAACAATAGGGAGGGTCCCAGGAGACAACCGACACCGGTATAAAACGTCGCTGTCATGGCTCCATAGGGCACCAGTTTCGGATCGGTTGCCGCCAGACCGGCAGCGACACCACTAGTCGTACCCATCAGTCCGCCAAAGACCATAGCGGACTGGGGATTATCCAGACCGATGTAACGGGCCACGAGTGGCGTACCAATCATCACCAGAATGGATTTGACCAGGCCTGCGGCAACACTTAGGGTAATGACTTCGCTGGATGCTCCGATCGCCTCACCAGTCACGGGGCCGACGATATAGGTAACCGCACCGGCGCCAATTGTGGTGATTTCTGCCGGGTCCGTGTAGCCAAACATGACGGCGATGGCTGCACCGACGACAAAGGACACAATTACACCCGCAAAGATGGAAATGACACCTGCGAGTCCGGCTTTTTTCAGTTCGCTCATATGGACGCCATAGGCGGTAGCGACAATGGCAAAATCACGCATCATGCCGCCGCCCATAAGTCCAATACCACCCAGTACGGCGAGATCTGCTACACCTCGATTGCCGCCACTGACCACGCCACCGAAATAGGCTGCCACCAGACCCAGTGCAATGGCAATGGCAGAACCGTGAATGCGGCCTCTGGTCATCCTGTTGGCAAGAAAATAGGAGATCCAGGTGACGACACCCACAACGGCAAAAGCCACCAGCAGATTATTTCGAACCAGCACGGTCTGTAAGACTTCCATCAGGCGTCTCCCTGCTTGTCAGCGTACTGAGCAGGCGCTTTGTCCTTGCCAATTTTACTGAGAACCGGGACCAGCGCGAAACTGACCACCACGGCCGCCACCCCGGCAACCAGCGCCAGCACGCCGCCTTGGGCAGCCCCGGCAACATCCTGTTGCGCCGCCATGGCAACCACGATGGGGATATACATGGCGCTCCAGAATTTGATGCCTTCTCCGGCAACGCCATGGGTCAGGGACTTGAATCTTTCCGAGTTGCTGGCCAGCACCAGGAACAGCATGGCAATACCGACACCGCCGACATTGGCATCAACATTCAGCATGACGCCGAGCGCTTCGCCGATAATCATGCCGGCGACCAGGCAAGCGGATAAGAGGGCTACTCCGTATACAATCATGGCAGGTTCCTTGTTCTTGTATTTATTGCGCTGTCAGCTAATTCAGCCCGGCAGGTGGATAGTTTGCAAGAGGTATTCGGACCCGGCAGGATCCCAGTCGGAAAAACCGCCCATGCCATGCAGGTCATTGAGGAAGTTCATGCGGGAATAGTTTCTGCCAGATCTGGCGCAACCATAGCGGGGCATCCCGGTTATGAAAAGGTCCATCCGGGTCACTTTCCCGCGTACCCCTGAATTGCTGCCATTGCTGAGCAGTGCTGATGCCTTTAAAAGGATCCAGTGGGTTAAAGTCCAGGTCTTGTGCTGAAACGGCCTGAGTGAGTGAGATTGCTAGCAAGGAACACCAAGATGCAAATCTTGTAAATGTCATTGTTTCCCCTGGGAATTTTCGATGCTGTTTTGATTTTTATCGACTCGTTCATAATCCCATAATTCAGACGGGTTTTCTACCGGATCGTCCCGATAAGAGACACTACCCAGATTCCAGTGCGATTGATAAACGCGTGAAAGTAAGCTCCAATAATCTCAAAAACAACAGGGAGATATTCATGCATAAACTCATCGGCTTAATAATCAGTATGGCACTGGCCGGTTCTGCACTTGCCCAGGATGCCGCCATGGTCAGCAGGGAAGAAACTGATGCGCAGTTCCGGGCGCTGCTTGCTGCGACAGCGCTGATGGATTATGAGAAGGTCACTTTTCAGCTCAGGTCTCCCATTTCCCTGGTGCAGGTATCGGCACTGGAAGCAGACAGTGAAGGCAATCTGTACATTCTCCACCGAAATCTGGAGCTGGATCCGGTGATTGTTGCTGATCCTCAGGGAAACATCCTGCGCAGTTTTGGCCAGGGGCTGAATGTCTGGCCGCATGGGATACGGATTGATGGTAACGGGGATGTCTGGACCGTTGATTCAACCAGTTCAGTCGTTCTGAAATTTTCACCCCAGGGTGATCTGCTTTTACGCATTGAAGTAGGAGACCTGGTTGATCCGGGACGTCAGTCCTGTGCTGCGTCCGATATTGCCTTCGGACTGAACGGGCACCTTTATGTCAGTGATGGTTACTGTAATTCCCGGGTTGTTGAATACGATGCCAGTGGTAACAAGGTGCGTCAGTGGGGTGGGCCCGGGAATGGGCCTGGAGAATTTAATCTCCTGCATGCGATTGCAGTCAGTCCCACTGGCAATGTGTATGTTGCTGACCGTGAAAATGGTCGGGTGCAGTGGTTTGATGCAATTGGTAATTACCTCGGCCACTGGTATTTTGGCGGGCGGATTCTGAGTCTGGACTTTACTGACGATGGAGAACTGTTTGTTGGCGGTGAGCCCAAAGGTGCGCCACCCATGATGGAAGGCAGCTTGATAAAAGTGAATCCGCAAACCGGGGAAATGCTTGGTCGGTTCCCCGGGTTCGCGCATGCCTTGAGCGTTTCACCCGACGGTGATTTGTTGGCAGGCTCACTGACGGAAGCAATTACCCTGTATCGTCAACGGTAACGCCGTCGACCTTGTCAGCTTAAGGATTGCCATAAAAAAGGCTGCATCACATTTCTGCGATGCAGCCTCATTTTTTTACGTCTGGCTAAATTGGCTTAGTCGGCTTACTCAATTTCCGCACTTAATGACTGTCCGGGTATTGCCGGAAAATCTGTAAACCCCCAGGATCTTTGTACGCCGATCCCCGGTAGGTAAAACAGGGTGCCGCCTGGGCCTAGTAGCCTCTGACGGGCACATTCACTTTAAATTCGTGCTCGTTCGGAATGCCTTCCCGGATAACGCGACGCGTGCCGGCGTCAATACCGCCTTCCTGATAGGGCAGTGCCTCACGGCCCTGACGGATCAGTACGGTCAGTTCCACCTGGTTTTCACTGCCGATGGAAGCATCCATATCGTGCATTTGTACATGCATGCCACTCGGTTCCATCACCAGTCGCTGGCTGGGAAGAATTTCAATGTATTCAAGTTCTTCATTGTTGGCGCCGACAAGAGAAGCGCTTTCATAGTCGCCGGAGCTGGTTTTGGTTTTCAGCAGGCGAATTGGGTCATTGTGCAGATTGGTGATGGTGAAGTAGACATTACTGGTATTCTCATCGTCAGCCCGCTCCAGATAGGACTCTTCAATAATCAGCAGTTCCGGAACCAGCACAGGCTGGGCAGAAACGGGAGCCTGCAGGGTCAAACAGGCCAGGGCAAAGCCCAGCAGACCTGAAACTTTCTTGAATGATAGTGATTTCATGGCTTAATCCCCTTGAAAATAAGCATCCTGTAACGGTATGTGGCGGTAATTTAGCACTTGTCCCATGCTTTGGAAACCGGAAATTATGCAAGTTTTCAGCAAATCAGCCTCTTTGAAACACTCTGTATTCAGAAGATTGGGCTATTCCAATGGGTGGAGGGCTTTGTATACTCTCTACGCTTAGTAAATCATGGCTTGAAGCCGGGGAAAACAGAATGATAAGAAAAACGCTGAATACCATATGTACTGTTGGACTGGGAACGCTGATGCTGGCGTCACCGGGTTTCGGACAGGATCTGACCATCACCAATGCCCGCATCATCATGACACCGGACAATATTATTGAAAATGGTTCAATTGTTGTCGAAGACGGGCGAATCCGCTCGGTTTCCGCCGGTGCGCCAGCGCGCACAGTCGGTGATGTGATCGATGCCAGTGGCATGACAGCAATGGCTGGTTTCATTGACAGTCACAAACATGTCAACGAAAACCCTGATTTCGCTGCACAAATGATGTCGCTGCTGGAGACAGGGTATACCACTGTCCTCAATGGCGGTGGCAGCGGCGCCAACAATCTGGCGCTGAGTAATCGTATCGCCAGCGGGGAGGTCGTGGGACCGCGATTGATCCCTTCTGATCGACCAAACTTTTTTGCCATGACTCCTGAGGAAGCTCGTGCTGCCATCAGAAACATGGCAGCCATGGGGATCATGCATACCGGTGAAATAGCCCTGACGCCGGAACCAGCGCCACCGCAATCAGAAATCTCCATCATGCGTGCCATCGTTGAAGAGGCTGCCGAAGTCGGCGTACAGGTCAATGTGCATGCGGTCAGCACGCCTGCCACGGTCGCTGCGGTTGAAGTCGGTGTCACCCGTCTGGTGCATTTGCCCAACAAGGATTGGACTTCCTATGATGCTGCCGAAACCATTGCCGCCAAAGGCGCCATTGTTTCTGGCTTGATTGCCTTCGGTGCGCCGACCCTGGACCGTGAGTCTGGCTATCCGGCTCCCGTGCGCTTCCCGCAGGACAATATGCCGCGTTTCCGTGATGGCCGTGCCTGGCCGGAAGCCATTGCCGGGGCCAACCGTGATACCCAGGGCAGGGCGACCGGAACCGAAGGGGGTTATACCATCATCAACGCCCGCCGCATCTGGGATGCTGATCCATCACATCAGACCATGGCCTTTTCTACTGACCAGAACTTTGCGGATGATCTGGTGCTGGAGCATGAACTGAAATCTTTCAGCATCGTATTCTCCATGCGTGATATCTTCCAGATCATGGGTCCGAATTCGGCCAGATATGTGGGCATGGAAGATGAGATCGGAACACTGGAGCCGGGCAAGATTGCCGACATTATCCTGCTTTCGGGTGACCCGACCTACAATATCTACGGCTTGCTGACCAACCAGGTAACCATTCTTGGGGGTGAGGTCGTCGTCGATAAGCGTTAAAAAATAAGAAAATCCTGAGTGAAACCAAACGGGGCTGACTGAATACGGTCAGCCCCGTTTTTTTTAAATGAATTGATCCGGTTGTTTTGCTGTCACGGCAGGACTTGAGGTTATAATCCCGGACTTGTTTTGTTTTTTTGTTGGGAGTTACAGAGTCAGATGTCAAATACAGCGGCAAGTGAGTCGGCAAGTCACGCAGTAATTTCGTTTATCCAGTCAGCACGCTATGAAGATTTTCCGGACGAAGCCATTGAGCTTGCGAAGCGTTGCATCATTGATGGTCTGGGCGTCATGCTGGCGGGCTCTACACAGGATGCAGGGCAGATTCTGCATGAGTATCTGGAAGGCGTGGATACCCGGCGTGAAGCCACTGTTTTCGGCAGGAAAATTTTTAAAACCAGTGCCGCTGCAGCTGCGTTGGTGAATGGGACCAGTGGCCATGCGCTGGACTGGGATGATACCCAGCTGACCACGAGCGCCGACCGCATCTTTGGTCTTCTGACCCACCCAACCATTCCGCCAATGGTGACCGCGCTGGCCCTGGGTGAAAGGGAAGGTATCAGTGGTAAGGAGTTTCTGGAAGCCTTCCTGACAGGCTTTGAGGTTGAATGCAAGATTGCCGAGGCCATTCATCCCGATCATTACAAGAAAGGTTTTCATTCATCCGCAACCATCGGCACTTTTGGTGCGGCAACGGTGGCCGCCAAACTGCTGAAGCTGGATGCCGGCCAGCTTGAACACATGCTGGCCGCCAAACTGCTGAAGCTGGATGCCGGCCAGCTTGAACACATGCTGGCC
>CAZKJY010000135.1:0-5883 GCA_964553165.1 uncultured Enterobacteriaceae bacterium | reverse complement strand
TGTTTACTATCCGTCAAGGTGATAATTCTTCACCATTATGAGTGATAATACCCTTAAAATCGACAGCAGGAAGTTCGGGAGTTACCTGAAAGGAAATGGTCTGGTTCCATTTCTCACGTTTGCAGGCTGGGGTTGATGTCAAAGAAAGCACATAACAGGCATGACATGTCACCTGCCCATGCAGGGTTGCCGGAAGCTTCTGAAGAACTTCTTGAAAGTGTTCGCCAGAGGGGGATTGACCCTGAACGTCTGTCGATACTCAAACTGGGCCAAAAAGCGAGTTTTCTGCTTAAGCCGCCCTATGCTGCCTGGCTATGGCGATTGATACTCGGTCTGGGGCTGTGGAATGTTTCACTGAGTTTGCGCGCAGGCATCGTGCCGATTAGCGAATTTCAGCTGGCGATTGTACAGCTGGTCACCGGCCTGATTATTCTGCAGGTAGCCTGTGAAGCGTTGATAACGGCAACCGAACGACTTGCCGCCCGCCTGCAATGGAATCACTACGTGGCAGGGACTGTGGCCGAGATGTTGTCCACCACCCCGGAACTGGTGGTGATCGCATTTGTGGTTCCGGTCAGTCCTGTGGTTGCCTTTGTGATTACGCTGATCACGATCTATAACAATGCCCTGGTGTTCAGTCTGTATTCGTTCTTTCTGCCAAAAGACAAACGCGGAAAATTTCTGATGCCAACGCCCATCACCGAAGCAGGGACCCAGATTCTTATTGGCGGTGGAGCCATGGGTTTGGTTCTCGGTCTGGTCATGCTGACCCTAGACTCACAATCGCTGGGCAAGAACAGTTTCGCACCAGTGGACCTGATTTTTACCAGTGCCATCCTGCTGATCATTTTTGTGGTTTATTCCTACAAACTGGTGACCAGTTATGCGCGTGAGGAAAAGCATGTGCGTGAACACCTGGGCATGTCTGAAGAAGACATAGAGCAGCGGATGGATCTGATCTATGAACACGTTGAGAAAACGCCGACGCCACTGATTGTCAGTCTGTTTCTGATCGGGATTGCCGGTGCGGTGATCGGTGGTGAACAGATTTCAGAATTTGCCCAGGCCATGATTGAGGACATTGAGATCAATGTGATTCTGACGGCGATAATCCTGGCCGGTTTTGCGGGCATGAGTGAATATGTGATTCTGTGGAAATCACACAAAAAGCAGGAATATGGTATCGCACTGGCGAATGCCTTCGGCGGTATCACACAGGTGATGTTTCTGGTACTGCCCTTTACCCTGTTGAGCATTGCTTTTTACCAGTTGTATGGTAATCCGGCACACCCGGAACTGCCGCTCGCATTTTCCATGTCCAATATCTTTTTACTGCTGTTTTTATTTCCGACTTTCTACACCTTATCGTCCCTACTGGAAGAAGACCATACCCTGGGTATCCTGGATACGGTCATTATGTCATCAATCTTTCTGTTTCTGATTGTATTGCTGGCAAGCTATGGAGCGATTGAGCTTTAGTCATACCAAAAACAAGACCAAACCCGGTGGTCCGACAATCCGGGTTTGGTATCCTGGACAAAGTGCGCTGTCGAGGCTAATGGCAGGGAGCCTTGTAGTTGCGTTTCAGCAGCCAGTAATTCACCGGCCAGGCGGCGATAAAACCAGCCGGCAGGGCCAGTAGATATCCCCACCAGAACTGCATTTCAAAAATGGAATTTGCCTGTACACCACCGACGTGATAGTCGGTAAAATTCATGACGAATTCCATCACCGCGATGGAGATGGTTTCACCGAGCCAGATGATTTTGAAAGCTTGAAGCCAGCTCTTGCCGGTTCTGACCAGTGGCAGGAGCCCCAGGGTATAACCACTGAGGAAGCCCAATGCTGTTGCCAGCGCCATGGTCAGCATCGGAGCCAGGCCCAGGGTGACTCCAATGCTTAAGCCGGCCAGTTCACCGATGGCACAGCCGGTAAGACAATGGATGGTAGCCCCCGTTGCCAGCTTGAAGGAGGGGTTCGTATTTTTCCGCGCCGCTTCTATCATGTGACAGTGCATTGCTGGATCATTGAGATGTGCATGGTTCATTGTTTTTCTCCATAGAAAGTTTGTAGTACAGTGTTACTCTAAAGCTTCCAACGATTGGAAGGTCAAGCGCTTAATATCAATTACTTTGAGGTCTCTATGAATATTGGTGAGGCGGCTGAGCAAAGCGGCATGAGTGCCAAAATGATTCGTTACTATGAATCGGTAGCCTTGCTGAAATCCGCGAAACGCAGTCCGTCAGGCTATCGCATCTACAGTGCTAATGATGTGCACACACTCCGCTTTATCCGCCAGGCAAGGGTGCTGGGGTTTTCGGTAGAAAAAATACGAGAGTTGCTGGCGCTGTGGCAGAATCAACGCCGCAAAAGTGAAACGGTCAGGAAGCTGGCACTGGAGCATGTGGCGGAAATTGAATCAAACATCGCAGATCTGCAGGAAATGAAAGCAACATTGATGACTCTTGTGAAGAGCTGTCATGGAGACAGTCGTGCCGAGTGTCCTATTCTGGAGGGTTTGTCAGGAAGTATTAGAAACTGATCTGATCGCCCTGATGCGGAATTTCGGCTTCCAGCTGATAATCCCGTTTCAGCTTGTCTCCCAGTTTGAGCAGGGCATCCTCCTCACCATGAATCAGTACGACCCGCGGATCTCCCTGTATATGGCGCAGCCAGGCAATCAAATCCTTTTGTCCGGCATGGGCGGAAAAGCCGCCCAGGGTTTCAATCCGTGCTGCCACGTTAATCTGTTCCTTGAAGAGTTTGATCTGTTTTACTCCGTTGACGAGGATGCGTCCCAGGGTGCCCTGAGCCTGAAAGCCGATGAAAATCACAGTATTGCTCGGATGGGACAAGCGGTATCTGAAATGATGGCGGATACGCCCGCCGGTACACATGCCACTGCCCGCAATGATAATGGCACCAGACTTCACTTCATTGATAGCCTGTGAGTCCTCTACGCTATCCGTGAATTCCAGCTCCGGCAAAAAATCATGCAGGCCGCTGTGGCCTTCAAGTCTGAGTTTCTTGACATCGACCGGATCGAGTAGATGAATGCATTCGTCGTAGACAGCGGTAACTTCAATGGCCATCGGGCTGTCGAGAAATATTTTCCAGGGGTCCAGTTTTCCCTGATGATGCAGACAGCCCAGATGAAAGAGAATTTCCTGGGTGCGACCGACAGCGAAAGACGGAATCATGACATTACCCTTGGCCTGCCAGGTTTCATGAAGGATCTGTTCAAACTGCTCCAGTGTGGCCGTCATATCGCGATGATTGCGGTCGCCATAGGTGCCTTCCATCATGACCAGGTCAGCTGCATCAATGAGAGCCGGATTTTTCATCAACACGGAATCCTTGTTGCCCAGATCGCCGGAAAAAATCAGCGTCTTGCTGTTGCCGCCTTCCGTAAACACCAGCTCGACAATGGCAGAGCCAAGAATATGACCGGCATCGTGAAACTTCAGTCGTAAATCCCTGTGAATGGGCATCAGCTCCTGATAGCGACAGGAAATGCAGAGACTGATTGCCTTTTCAACATCCTTGATGCTGTATGCAGCTTCAATTTCCGGCTCACCATGTGCCGCCCGCTGTTTGTTCCTCCGTTTCAGATCAGCTTCGTAAAGACCGAGGGAATCCGTCAGCATGATAGGCAGGAGTTTCAGTGTGCCTGCAGTGCAGTAGATGGGCCCCTTGAAGCCCTGTTTGACGAGCAGTGGGATCAGGCCGCTATGGTCAAGATGGGCATGCGATAGAACAAGGGCATTGATACCGCCGGCATCAAAAGCAAACAGCTCGGCCTGTATCTCATCAACATCATCCTCGCCCTGGTGGATACCGCAATCAAGCAGCAGACGGTAGTTGTCTTCAGTTTCGATCAGGTGGCAGGAACCGGTCACCTGTCTGGCGGCACCGTGAAAGGTCAGTTTGGGCATGGCGTATCCAGGCGTAAAAAAAACGGAAGGATATAGCTTTTTATAGCCGGAAGGCCAGCCTGAAGCTTGATGCAGGGCAAAGAGACAGGATAGTGATGTTCTGTTGAATCAAATTATGCAAACAATGCAGAAATGCTGTTTTGACGCGTTTCTCCAGGCCTGATTCTGCTTTAGGGCCTTGAAAATTGATAGTATGCTTGGGAGCGACCTTAACACTTGAATAAACAAAAAGGGATAACGTCATGCTGCAAGAGAAAGTACAAGAAAAAGTACAAGAAAAAGAAAGAAGAACCGTGCCACCGGAAGCCATCGAGCTTTATAACCAGTATATTCATGGTGAAATTGACCGTCGTGCTTTCCTGGATGGGGCCAAGAAATTTGCTGTTATCGGTCTGTCTGCCAATGCCATCGTGCAGGCCTTGATGCCGGATTATGCCATGGGTCAGCAGATCGACCGGGATGATGAGCGAATCAGAGCTGAGTATGTCACTGTGCCGTCACCAAATGGTTATGGCTATATCAAAGGCTATCTGGTACGTCCATTCAGTGCAGATTCCAGAAGCGAAACTTCCACCGCATTGCCGGGTATTGTAGTGGTGCATGAGAATCGTGGTCTGAACCCGCATACCGAAGACGTGGCCCGGCGCTTTGCACTGGCCAACTTCATGGCCTTTGCGCCAGACGTGCTGACTTCCGTAGGGGGCTACCCGGGAGACGACTATCAGGGTGGTCAGTTGTTCAGCCAGCTGGATCCGGAAAAGCGTCTGCAGGATATACAGGCCGCCGCGATGTGGCTGAAAAACCGATCTGACTGTACCGGTCGTATCGGCATCACCGGCTTCTGTTACGGGGGCGGTGTTTCCAATGAACTGGCTGTGCGTCTGGGTGATGATCTCGCTGCCGCTGTGCCTTTCTATGGCGGCGCCCCGGCAGATCTGTCACAGGTGCGTAATATCAGAGCAGCCGTCATGGTTCAGCACGGTGCTCTGGACACCCGTCTGGTCAATGCCTGGCCTGAATACGAAGCGGCACTGAGAAATGCCCGGGTGACTTATGAAGGGCATATCTATCCGGATTCAGTACATGGCTTCTTCAACGATGCCACACCGGAGCGCTACAACGCAGCGACAGCTACACTGGCCTGGGATCGCACTGTCGGCTGGTTCAATGAGCACGTCAGAGGCTAGGCCCTGATTATTCGCCATTAAAAAAGGGTCAGCCATGCTGGCCCTTTTTTTATGCGTTCTCTGGGAGTTTACGCTGCCTGTGGCAGGGGCTCTGGGGGGAAATCGCTTATGCCCGTGAGCGTGATGACACCCACGTCAATGATTCTGCCATTACTTTCATGCGAGACGCGTGTTATGCGCGCTTTGCGTACAATTTGCAGTTGTTCTTCACTCATCTCAACAGCGGTCATGGCATTACAAAATGTATTTTTTTCGCGAAGTATAGACTCGGTACGTTTGCCTTTGCCTACGCTCTGAAGAATGGCCCAGGCAATGAATAATCCGATCAGTGAAAGCACCATGACCAGGTGTGACTTCATGGTAAGCAAGAGAGTCAGCATGGAATGTGAAGCTGACTGCGGCGCTGCTTCAGGCGTGAAGTCCAGAACAATGGAAGCTGTGGCTAGCAGCGGCAACCACAGAAATATCCAGAAACCCCAGCCCAGACCAGTCAGGGAATTACCGACCCAGCGAGTGAGAGCAGGCTGATTGGAGTATTGATCAAGAATTAAGGAGCGCATCGTTATCCTGGAGATATCACTAAAGTTTCAAGGTTACGCCGCGGTCGGGACTGATCCAGCGAGCTCTCAGTCCGCGTTTGCGCAGCAGGGTTTTCGGAATAGCAACAATGATAGTCAGCATGTTCACAATCCAGAATCCAAAGGGATACCAGATCGTCCAAAGGTAGTAACGCATCAGTTGATGATCGTAGCGTCTGTCCA
>CAZKJY010000134.1:0-5891 GCA_964553165.1 uncultured Enterobacteriaceae bacterium | reverse complement strand
CGAAGCCTATCTGAGTCTTGGGGAGGTTTATCAGCAGTTGGGCGATTACCAGCAGGCCATCGAAGCCTTCAATAATGCCCTGCATGTCAACCGTATCAATAACGGCCTCTATAACCCGGGACAGCTGGCGATTGTCAGCGAACTGGTGGACAGCTACCTCAGTTCGGGAGACTTCATGGCGGCCAATCAGCAGCAGGAATATCTGTTTTTTGTCCAGCAGAAGCTGTACGGCCCCAATAGCCCGATTTTATTGAGCGGATTGCTGGAATATGGCGACTGGAATTTACAGGCTGCCAGCCTCTCCCTCGGCTATATCCCCGACCTGAACACACTGGGCTTGCGGGAAGTGCCGCAGGGCACGGAGAGTCTGGCAAGAAGTTTAAACCGCTTTGATAATCAGGCACTGCTCCAGCTCAACCTCGCTGCCAATGCCTACAACCAGGCTCTGAGACTGCAACGCCAGCGTGAAGAAATTGCACTCATGATTGATGAAAATGCACTGGTGCAGAATCAGACCAATGCCCAGCTAAGCGACCGTGATCTGAATATTCCTGAAACCGAAAGTAAACTGGCCTATACCCACTTCCTGCTGTCACGGTTGCTGGAAAACGTCCCCGTGACAACCCTGAATGGCGACGGAGAAATGTATTTTAGTAACCTGCGGGAAGGGCAGAATGCACTGCAGCGCCGTTTAAACTACCTGCAGAATGCCAATTTCACTGATATGGAAATTGTCATGGCTCTGGTGGATATTGCGGACTGGTTTTTACTGAATGAGCGCTGGAGCTCCGCTGAGGAAATTTACATCCAGGCTTCCGAACTTATCAGTTCCAATAATCTCGAGCAGATTCCGGGGCTCAATTACCGTGATCTGCCAGTGCCCATCCCCAGTTTTGTCAGCCCGTTTTACAGTCGCGCCAGCAACAATATCCCTGCAGATACACCGCTGGAATACGATGGTTATATTGATGTCAGTTTTGAGCTGACCCGTCTCGGTTACACCAGCAACATTGAATTTCTTAACCAGACCGAAAATACCCGTGATGAGACCGTGAACGCGCTCCGGATGATGCTGCGGCGTACCCAGTTCAGGCTACAACTGATGGACAGTGAGGAATATGCTGACAACCACTATCTGGTGCGGTACTACTACACCGCACAGCCGGTCCCGGAATCCCAGTCCGATGAAGCCGATGAAGAGGCTGGAGAAGGTCAAGAAGGTTAAGCCCGGGACAAACCTTCGCCCGGGCTGTGGCGGAATCCTGCTCTATACCAGGGTATAACCCAGTTCTGAAAGGGGAAGTTTCCTCACCCGAACACCACTGGCCTTGTAAATGGCATTGGCAACCGCAGGCAGGACCGGTGGCAGAGCAGGTTCCCCGGCCCCCGTTGGCGCGACATCAGCCGGTTCCAGAAAATGCACATCAATTTCGGGAGCCCGGGCAATTCGCAACAGGGGATACTGGTGAAAGTTACTCTGGCTGATAACGCCATTCTCAAAAGAAATCTTCGCATACATGAGCTGGCTGAGACCATCCACGATGCTCCCCTGAACCTGGTTTTCGGCGCTGCTGCGATTATGAATCAGACCAAAATCTGCGACCGACCAGACCTTGTGAACCGTGACTTCCTTGGCAGCATTAACGCTGACATCGGCAACCTGCGCCACATAGCCACTGTGTGAATAATAAAACGCCAGACCCAGGGCCCTGCCTTCCGGCATGGGTCTACCCCATTCTGCTCGATCGGCCAACGTGAAAATGACATTACGGGCTCGCGTATTGCTGAAGGGGACCGGTGGCGGGAAGCCGGGCGGCAAATCCGAAAGTGGCCGGGGCATTTCCTCATCGGGAATATTCATCAGCTCAAGCAGAAAATCCCGGTAATCCTGTCCGGCCGCTTCGGCAACTTCATGCAAAAAGCTTTGAAACACAAAGCCAAAGGCATTTGACCCCGGTGCACGCATCGGGCCAGTCGGGACTCCTGCTGGCTGCAGGGTCTGCGTAACAAGCACATTGGCCAGATGTTCCATCGGGACCACATTTGGCGTCAGGTTGGCGGTTTCTATTGGTTGCTCGGCATCCGCGTTTTTGGCAAAGGTAATGAAATGATCACTGAAGCCCGTCATTCTGCCTTCGGCATTCAGTGCCGCACGAAAAGCATGAAAGCCACCCGGTCGGAAAAAGTCATAGGCCATGTCATCTTCCCGGGTCCACTGCAGCTTGACCGGTCGCCCTTCCATGCGCTGGGCAATTGCAGTGACCTCACAGACATAGTCATTATTCAGACGACGACCAAAACCGCCGCCGATACGGGTCTGATTTAGTCTGACATTTTCTGGCGGCAAACCCGCAACAGCAGCGGCATTAGCTTCACCACCCTGCGGGGTCTGGCTGGGCGCCCAGACTTCCAGCTGACCATCTGCATAGAGGGCTGTACAGTTCTGGGGTTCCAGATTAACGTGTGAGACATAAGGGTATTCGTAATAGGCTTCCACCACCTGCTCGGCCTCAGCAAAGGCAGCTTCGGTGTTGCCCTTGCGGAGCAATTCCATCGGACCATTCTGGTTTGCCATTGCCCTTGCCCGGGTGCTCAGCGCGGACCAGCTTGCCGCCGTGTCGGCTGAACCTGTGTCCCAGACCACTTCCAGTTCCTGCTTGGCTTTCATCGCGGCCCAGGTGGAACTGGCAACAATCGCCACCCCGCCAAAACGGACGGCCTGAAAGATGTTCGATCCAATCAGTTCACCGAACGGTGACACAATAAAGGCATCAATCACCCCGGGCAGACCCTTGATGTGGGCTTCATTAAATGAAACCGCCGTGCCGCCAAGCGCAGGACTTTTGGTGTAGGTGGCATAGACCATGTCGGGCAGACGGGTATCAATGCCGAAAAGTGGCTTGCCTTCAACAATGGCGCGATTATCCACGCCGGTAAAACGTCTTCCAAGCAGGCTGAACTGCCCGGGATTTTTCAGGGTCAGGGTTTCCCGCTCAGGCACTGGCATGGTGGCCGCCAGTTCGGCGAATTCACCATAGCTGAATTCACGTTCGGTGGCCGCATGGATGACTTTTGATTCCCGCGTCGTCAACTCGGACAAGGGGACATAAAGCTGCTGGGCAGCAGCCGCCATGATCATCAAACGTGCAGTGGCTCCGGCTTCGCGCATGGCCATCCAGTTCATGGGCGTGGACAGGGATCCTCCGGCCAGCTGCAGGCCATAGCGACTGGCATCAATGTCAGCCTGGACGACATCCACATCTTCCCAGCGCACATCAAGTTCTTCAGCAATAATCAGCGGCAGTCCGGTTTTGATACCCTGACCGCACTCCGGGTTCTTGGAGAAAATGTTGATACGCCCGTCTGGCTTGATCTGTACATAGGGGCTGATGACGGCATCACCCGAAGCCTCGTTCTGGGCCGCAGCTGGTCTGATACCCAGCGCCATGCCCAGTGTCAGGCCGCCACCGGCGACACCCGAGACCTTAAAAAACGCACGCCGACTCAGGGTGCTGTCAGTTTGCTTGCTGGTTTCACTGGAAAAAGCCAGCCTTTCGAAAAAAGCCGGCATTGCTGAATTCGATGGGGAGCTCACATTATCTCCTTGGCCTGTTCCGGCCAGATTTGGTTTTTACGCGACTTCGGAGTTCGAGCCGGCATTATAGAAGGCCGTACCTGACATGTTTTGTGCGGCAGTTTTAATGGCTGCACGGATACGGACATAGGTGCCACAACGGCAGATGTTGCCAGACATGGCGGCATCAATATCAGCGTCAGTCGGGTTCGGGTTGTTCCGAAGCAGCGCTGTCGCGCTCATGATCTGGCCTGCCTGGCAATAGCCACACTGTGGAACGTCATGCTCAATCCAGGCCTGCTGGACCGGTGACAGGGTGCCATCTGCAGCAGCCAGACCTTCAATCGTGGTTATCTGCTCATCACTGAGATTGCCCACCGGAATCTGACAGGAGCGCACCGGCGCGCCATTCAGATGAACCGTGCAGGCGCCGCACTGGGCAATACCACAACCATATTTAGTACCGACCAGTCCGAGCTCGTCTCTGAGAACCCAAAGCAGGGGAGTCGAGGGATCCATATCCCCGATATCCAGCGTTTGACCGTTAATATTTAAAGTAGCCATGGCAAAATCTCTTATTCTTGTTGAGTAAACGTGAAAATGAAGACTGTTAAGCGTCTCAAACTAAACCACCTCCGGCAAAGAATCAAGCGAAAATCGCCTTGGCTTTGCCTCTCCCGGCCCGTAAATTCAGGGCTAAGAATGAAAATCCGGTGATGCAGTCCTTTAGCGATAAAAAGCGGGCATGAAGCCCGCTTTGCTCAGCCTGCAAGCTGCTGACACTACTTCAGATTGTTTTCCGCAAAGTCCCAGTTGACCAGCGCCCAGAAGGCTTCCATGTATTTTGGTCTCAGGTTGCGATAATCAATGTAGTAGGCATGTTCCCAGACATCCACCGTGAGCAGCGGAGTCAAATCACTATCCGTGAGCGGCGTCGCGGCATTGGAGGTGTTGACGATGGCCAGGCCACCATCTGCCTTTTGTACCAGCCAGGTCCAGCCTGAACCAAAGTTGTTCACGGCGCTGTCCGTGAACTTGGTTTTGAATTCATCAAAAGAGCCGAAATTGGCCGTAATGGCTGCGGCCAGCGCACCGGAAGGCTCGCCTCCGCCATTCGGGCTCAGGCAGTTCCAGTAAAAGGTATGGTTCCAGACCTGGGCAGCATTATTGAAGACACCGCCGGAAGAATTTTTTACGATTTCTTCCAGGGATTTGTCCTTGTCAGGTGTGCCTTCAATCAAACCGTTCAGCTTGACCACATAGGTGTTGTGGTGCTTGCCATAGTGAAACTCGAGTGTCTCTTTGGAAATATGTGGCTCCAGGGCATCCTGAGCGTAAGGTAATGGGGGCAGTTCTATCGCCATGGTTTACTCCATCTTTATTGAATGTATTGGCTACTGGGCGACATAGTGTAACTGATCAGGGCTGGAATCATCTAGGCTCAATTGCCCGCAGGTGTCGTAGCACTGATAACCAGGCGCCGAACCAGCCGAGCAGCGCGCTGCCGGCCAGCACCAGGAAAAAACCGCTGATACCTAGACCAATCAATTCGAACTCACCTTCATAGAGACCTGACAGTCTTGCAACCGGGCCCGCTAACATGAACTGGGCAATCCACACCAGCACACTGGCAATCAGGCCGCCCCCCACACCATACCAGAGACCCGTATAGAGAAAGGGCCTTGCGACATAGGCATCGGTGCCGCCAACCAGCTTCACCACAACGATTTCAGCCCGCCGATTTTCAATGGCCAGTCGAATGGTGTTGCCGACCACCAGAGCGACGCCAATGCCGAGCAGCCCGCCCAGCATCATCGTCAGGCGCTGAGCCAGGCTGAGAATTCCAGACAGTCTTTGCAGCCAGGCCAGGTCAAACAGAACAGTCTCCACCCCGCTGTATGACTGCAGTGCGCTCAGCAAAACCTGAATCTCTTCCAGCTGTTGTGACACCGGGGTCACCACCAGAACTGACGGCAGGGGGTTTTCATCCAGCCCTTCAAGGATATTGCCAAAACCAGATTCCTGCTGAAACTCCTGCAAGGCTGCCTCTGCCGTAATCAGGCTCACACTGAGGATATCCTCACGCTGGCTGAATTCCGCTTCGGGTGGTTCCTCAACGGCGTGGTACTTGGTTGCGGCATTGCCAGGATTCGGCAAGCAAATGCGGGTGTACCGCAATGGCGGGCCGGAATTCAAGGAATCACCGCCAGAATCAAAGACATGGAATCGCGACTTCGCGGTGAAGAACCGGTATGCCGTCGGGTTCTCAACCTGGATGGGTACCTGGGGTTCAGCGGGAGCTTAATCCACTAACAAG
>CAZKJY010000133.1:0-5905 GCA_964553165.1 uncultured Enterobacteriaceae bacterium | reverse complement strand
CTGTATTTTTTCGGCAAATCAGGGTGGTACCCATGAAGACGGACAGGGCCTGCGTATCCGTGAAGCCCATATCCCGACAATCAGGGACTCCATCGTGACATCTGCCTATACAGCTGACGAAGCGCTGGGTGATGATGACCTGAACTACTGCGTGCGCATTGATGATGAAGGCGGTCCTGCCTTTACTGCTGGCAACCTGATCATTACTGACAGCATTTTTGCCTGTCAGGACCTGATTGATGGTGACCTGGGTGGTGGTGTTTCCACACTGGCTGAGTTGGATAACGGTCATGACAATGCGACCTATCAAAGCGCAGAAGCGGGTGAAAACCCAAGCCCGGCAGCAGCACCACTGTTTGTCATCCTGGGTGATGATTCTGCTGCACCCACTGCAGGTGGTTTCTACTCGGTCCTGAGTGCTGGTCAGCTGATTCCCGGTGAAACTGTTCCCGGTTCCAATTCTGGAGATCCGTACATCGGAGCAGTTATTTCCACTGATGACTGGACTGCCGGATGGACCTATGGCCTGCATGCTGGAAACCGTGCTCAGGCTCTGTACTTCGAATAAACAGAGCAGAGTAGAAGTTTGAGTGAATAGTCAGGAGCCTCTGCCAATATTGACAGAGGCTCCCTTCAGTTGAAAACGACAGCAAATAGGTTTCCACAATGGCAATGAAAAGAAAGTTATTAAGCGTAGCGGTTTCAGCAGTTGTGCTGAATGTATTAGCACCTTCCCAACTCATGGCTCAGGAAGCGTCAGGTGTGATTGAGGAATTTGTGATTGTTGGACGCATTCAGTCCAGTGCAGCCGAAGTCATGATGGAGCGCGAGGAAAGCTCCGTTGTTGCGGATTTTATTGATACCACTGCCATTACCCGGGTGGGTGACACTAACGTTGCTACTGCCCTGCGCCGTTTGCCGGGAGTCACCCTGGTTGATGATAAATTTGTGTTTGTGCGCGGACTGGGTGAACGCTATTCAACGTCGCTTTTGAATGGTGCCCAGATACCTTCTCCTGATCTGACGCGAAATGTTATTCCGCTGGATATTTTCCCGACTGCAATTGTCCGTTCAATCGCCGTGCAGAAAGGTTACTCGGCTGATATGCCTGCTTCATTCAGTGGTGGTTTGATTGATATTCGAACGACCAGTATTCCGGATGATTTTCAGTTCTCCGTCGAGCTGGGTTCTATCTACAACACCGAGTCTACAGGCAAGGCACTGGGTTATAACGGGGGTGGTGATGACTGGCTGGGATATGATGACGGTACCAGAACTCTGTCGCCCTTACTGAGTAACGCCTTAAATACCTACAGTGGTTCTTTTGATCCCAGTAATATTCTGAGCGTGGTAAACGCCAATGAGCCGCCCAGTGCCTTCACGCCTTTCAGTGGAGCTCAGGCGATCAACCGTGAACTGGCGACCTTGATTAACAGAGACATAGACGTTGCTGAAACATCCCGCGATCCGAATCTGAATTTTAATGCAAATGTTGGCAATAATTATTATTTCGATAATGGCATGGAGCTTGGCTTCCTGGCCGCTGGCTCCTATGGTAAATCGGTATTGAGTCGTGAAAATATTTCCCGCTCGGCAGCCTTTCCCAATCTGGAGTTTTCTGAAATTGATGAAACTACCCAGAATGTCAATGTCACCGGCAACCTGAATCTGGGCTGGGCCTGGTACGATGAGCACAATATCGATACAACCTCCCTGTTGCTGAGAAACACTGATGACCGAGCCTTCATCCGAGACTACTATACCTCGAGCAGAACCTTTGATGCCGGTAATGGCTTCCGTAACTATCAGACTCGCTATGAGCAGCGGGAACTGCGTGTCAACCAGATACACGGCTCCCATCGTCTGGGTTTTACCACGCGGGATATTCTTGGTTTCGATGCCCTGCCATGGTTAACCGATCTTGAATTTAACTGGTATGTCTCTGATTCAACCTCAGAGACGGTAATTCCCAATGAAGCCAGGGTAACCTATCAGACGACAGTTGATGCAGCAGGGAATGTGCTGACACAAAGTCTTCGTCCGGGATCCAATACGGCCAACTTCCGTTTTACTAGTCTGCAAGACACGGTGGAAAGCTCCGGTTTTGACTTCATGTTGCCAGTCTATCTGGACAGCACAGAGATCGAGCTGAGCGGGGGTTATGAATACGCCCGTAAGGTAAGAACTTACCAGCAGATGGAATTCGTGATGGGGACACCTGATACCGTCCTGGCTTCCACCTATACTGGATTGCCTTCTACTATTTTTTCCGACAGTAATATTCAGGATCCGGCAAACAGTTTCATCTTTGATGTCATCGGCAGTAATGGTGAGAGCTATCTGGCGACGATTGATAACAGTGCCATTTTTGGTGAGATTGATGCTACTTACGATGAAACCTGGCGTATCACCGCAGGGCTTCGCTGGGAAGATTACAAACAACTGGGTATCCCCTGGAACCCGCTGGCATACAACGGCTGTCAGATAAGCTGTGATCCTAACGTTATTCTCAATTCACTGTTCGTGGATGACGACTATTATCCGTCACTTGCTTTGACTTACATGCATCCCTATTTCTGGGCGGAAACTTTTCAGCTTCGACTGGGTTACAGTGAAACGCTGGTGAGACCTGACCTTCGCGAAATCACTCCCTCAAGCTACTTTGATCCGATCACAGGCGCTGTGGTTAGCGGCAATGCGAATGTCATACCGGCAACGGTCAAGAATTATGACCTGCGTGCTGAATGGTTCTTTGAAAATGGTGATAACTTCACGGTGTCTCTCTTCTATAAAGATCTGAGTAACCCAATCGATTTTTTTGAGGCGGCAGCCTTTGAGGAAGCGATTGCAACTGAGATCCAGAATGCGGAAAGCGCTGAAGTCACAGGGGTTGAAGTAGAATTCCTCAAGGACCTGTTTAATGTCAGTGAATATTTTGAAGGATTCTTCCTGCAGGGCAACCTGGCCCTGATTGACACCGAGCTGGTGGCTGGGCCCAATGCCGATGCTCCTACCAACCCGGTGCGAGAGCTGGCAGGCGCCTCTGATGCCCTGAACCTGCAATTGGGCTGGGATGATTCACTGGGCAGACATTCGGCCAGTCTGGTTTACAACGTACAGGGTGAGCGTTTGTTCTTTGCGGGCCGTAACACTGCGCCGGACGCCTTTGAGCAGCCCTTCCATTCGCTGGATGTCACCTACTTTTTCTATCCGACTGAAAACTGGGTGATTCGATTGAGAGCCCAGAATCTGCTGGATGAGGAAGTGGTCGTGGAACGACAGGGTGTCGAGGTGTTTAACGAGAAACCCGGTACCAACCTCCGTCTGGATGTGAAATGGCAGTTTTAGCCAGTTTCTGAAAGTGACTACCGTAAAGGCCCCGCAACTGCGGGGTCTTTGCTTCTGGAGATCATGAAAATCCCGTATTAAAGCTTTATTGATGTTTCATTAAGAAGCAGTAAACTGTCATCGAAATAACATAAATCTGTCATAACGCGAGCTATATAATCCCGTGATGCTCAACAGCACCAATCTTCCGGCTCTTCTTCCGTATGAATTTGCCCGATTAAACCGTGTTCTGATCAGGCCTCAGACTGCTGAGCTTGTCCTGACCAGCTCCACTGAACCCTGGGTCCTGGGCGAATTAACGCGCAATCACCAGGGTAATCTAACTGTCACCGAAGTCGATGACGCCGAATTTGATAAAGTCCTCAGCCAGCAGTACCAGGCCCAGCAAAGTTCTTCCGAAGCGGTCATGGCGGGGATTCAGGATTTTGTCGATCTGGAGGAGGCCGCAGCCAGGCTGGAAGAATCGGTAGATTTGCTGGATTCAGAGAATGATGCCCCCATTATCCGCCTGCTCAATGCCATACTTGCTGAAGCCCTGAAAGAACAGGCTTCCGATATTCACATTGAACCCTACGAGAAACAGGCTGTAGTGCGATTTCGCCTTGATGGGGTCCTGAGGACTGTGTTGACGCCCTCTGTACAGATAGCACCCTTGCTGATTTCCCGTATCAAAGTCATGTCCCGTCTGGATATTGCCGAGAAACGGCTGCCCCAGGATGGCCGCATGGCTGTCAAACTGGGCGGGCGCAGTATTGATCTTCGTATCTCCACCATGCCATCCACCTATGGTGAGCGCGTCGTCATGCGTTTGCTGGACAGGGATGCCGGCAAGATGCAGACCGATGATCTGGGCATGCCGGCGAAGACCAAACAGAAGCTGGAAGAGCTGATCCAGCGGCCGCACGGTATTATTCTGGTCACCGGACCGACCGGTTCCGGTAAAACCACCACGCTCTATGCCGCTCTGCAACAGATGAACCGCCAGGAACGCAATATCATGACCGTGGAAGATCCCGTCGAATATGATTTGCCGGGCATCAGCCAGACACAGATCAATATCCGCGCCGGGATGACCTTTGCCAAGGGATTGCGCGCGATACTGCGACAGGATCCTGATGTCGTGCTGATCGGTGAAATACGTGATCGCGAGACTGCTGAAATCGCCACGCAGGCCAGCCTCACTGGCCATCTGGTATTGTCGACCCTGCACACCAACACGGCCGCCGGCGCCATCACCCGGCTGCAGGATATTGGTGTGGACAGTTTTCTGCTGGCTTCCACGGTACGCGGCATCGTTGCCCAGCGTTTATTGCGCAAACTGTGTCTGCATTGCCGTCAGGCTGTACCCTGCGATGAATACCAGAGCAAGCTTCTGGGTATCCCTGTTGGTCAAACCATCTACCAGGCTGCGGGTTGTGAGCATTGTAATAACACCGGTTTTAATGGCAGGCAGGCAATATTCGAGCTTGTCGTGATTGATGCCGAGTTACAGAACCTGATTCACGAAGATGCCGGAGAGCTGGCACTGGAAGAAGCGGTCCGTCGCAAGACGCCAAGTATCCGGGAAGCGGGTTTCGAACAGGTTCGTTTAGGGACGACAACCATCGAAGAAGTTTTTCGGGTGAGTTCACTTTAAGGTGCTGCCATGCCCGCTTACGACTATTCCGCATATAACACAGCAGGCAAACAGGTCAGTGGCATCATTGAAGCTGAAACTGACCGTCAGGCCCGCCGCCTTTTAAAAGACCGGCAACTGCTGCCCCTGAGTATTTCGGAAATCCGTAAAAGTGTCAGCCTGGGCAAAAAAACCTTCCGGCAAAGTGGTAGCCGGCTGAGTCCTTTTGATTTATCCCTGCTGCTAAGACAGCTGGCGATACTTATCCAGTCCGGCCTGCCGATTGAAGAGGCCATGAAAATGACCATTGAGCAGGCAGAATCAGCCAGGCAGGCCAGAGTGGTGCAAAGCTGGCGCAGTGAGATTGTCGAGGGCAGAAGTTTTTCGGACGCCTTGCGTCGTAGTCCCTTCCGCATTCCTGACAGTGTTATCGCCGGCGTGGGGGTTGGTGAGGAAAGTGGTCATCTGCATGAGATTTTACTGCGCCTGGCCGATGAACTTGAAAACAATGCCGAAAACCGGAAAACGGTCTCCCGGGCGCTGATTTATCCCCTGACGCTGATCATCACGGCTTTTGCCGTGATTACGGTCATGATGATGTGGGTGGTACCAAAAATCACGGTTATATTTGCTTCTGCAGACCGCGAATTGCCACTGATTACCCGTATTATCATTGGCTTGAGCCAATTTACGCAGAGTTATGGACTGGGCGTGTTCCTTTTTGTGGTACTTGCTTGCATATTCTGTCGACAGGCGCTGAAGAATCCGCAGCGAAAGCAGCGCTGGCATGCTTTCCTGCTGACATTGCCCGGCTTTGGTGACTGGATACGAATGGCCAATATTGCCGACTGGTCCAGAAGTCTTGGTATCCTGCTGAGCAGTGGCGTACCGGCCCTGTCAGCCCTGAAAATCTCCTCCGCCACGGTCAATAACCTATATTTG
>CAZKJY010000132.1:0-5970 GCA_964553165.1 uncultured Enterobacteriaceae bacterium | reverse complement strand
ACCGGTATCCAGCGCGCCCTGATCATTCGAAATGGTTGTACCGCCATCATAGACACCGGTCAGCAGCGTCCCACCATCGATGACTGCTTCATGGGTTGTACCGCGGATGCCGATGCTGGCAAACTGGGTGGAAATTTCGTAATCATCACCATCGCTGTGACCGATAGTGCCGGAGATGCTTCGAAAACCACCCTGAACCATATTCATCAGGGCGCTGTCGGGAGCATCACCCGGGCCGTCAGAGTTATAAGCGGTAAAAGTAAAGACGGTATCCGACTTGAAGGAAAGCTGTGCAGAATCGACCATGCGTATCTGTGCAAGGCCATCGGAGCCGGTAATGACCGTATCCCCAACAAAGATGTCAGAGCGGCGTACGAGCTCACGTTCAGCACCGTCCAGATTACGCGCAATAACCGAACCGGCGACAGACACTACCCGACCAATAGCCTGCTCTTCCTGAGCTAGAACTTGCCCGAAAAAGGAAAGATCTACTATTAATAACAGCGCGATAAGACGAATGCCGCTGCATAACGGTCTTGGAAGTTTCATAGTCGGCCCTGTGGTGCGAATTAGCAGCCGGAAGCTACTAACCGGATTCTTAGGTCGCAAAATAATGCAAAACGGATCTTAAAAATGTGGAGCAGCCCACATTTTTCACTATTTATGAGAAAAATGGAAGCTGCTGGTTGTGTAAAACTTCAATGCTTACATTCAGTTAGAGGCTTCAATGGCTTGGAAAGCTGTGGGTTTTAGAGCGGTGGCATCGCAGGAATTCCTGACAGGATGGAGACACCCTGAACAAAGTCTTCAAAAGAAGTCCCGGCACTGTTCGTCAATGAAAAACCGGCGGCAAAGCCATTGTGGAGAGTTTCGTAAACATCTTCTGCAAATACCCCGCCAATTACACCTTCAACACAGGCCATGCAGCTGTTTACTGACCCGGAGTAATCGCCTGAGATGCCAGTAAATTGGACCAGTGAGCCATTAATAGTCCCGCCCGAAAAGTCTGTTAACCAGGAATCCGAACCGGCATAAACATTAAGTGCGCCAGCACCAATGGTTGCCGTATCAAAATTGACAGTGAAATCCATACTCAGACTATGAACGGCTCCAGCACTGCCGTTGCCAAAGAAGTCGCCGGTGCTGTTATAGATATATTCGCCTTCAAGGTTTGAAATATCAGTCGGAATGATATTGGCCCAGAAAATTTCATGATCCAGCCCTGATGTTTGTGAGGCATCCAGTTGGTTATGATAGACGGTCATGTTCGGCGAATCCCAGTAACCCAGTGCTATCTGGTAGTTGTAACTGGCCTCGCTGTCGATCACATCCAGTTCATAACCGAGATCACTTACGGCTGTTGAATTTCCTGTAAGCACTTCGGTAAATGGCGTATCAAGCTCCAGATTCAGGTTATTAAAATCCTGTGATCCACGGTTTATGACCCCGATAAATGGAGAGGTGCCGCCACTGTAAACAGGGTGTGTCGCACGACCAAAGGAAATGCTGCCTGGGACCAGTTCACTACTGCCGTTGACATAGGCGCCATCAACAATCATCGCGAGATGATGATCCATTTGATACAGCTGGGTTGCAGACAATCTGGCATCAACGACACCCGTGGTTGCGAAGTTGCCTGCCGCACTCGCCAGAATAGATGGTGAGTACATGTCAGAATAATTGAAGGCATAAGAGCCGGTCAGAATCGGTGTATCTGTATCGCCGGTAAAACTGGCGATTATGTTTGCGGCACCATTTGTAGCACTGACGGCATCAAAATAGCTGCCGGCACTGCCATTAACGGATTCATAGAATTTGGCGTAGGAAAAGGTCAGGCTGGTATCCGCACCACTGACAACACCGTAAAAGTAGGCATCCCAGTTATATTCAATGCCGGAACTGCCAAAATCATCTGCCTGAACACTGCTATGAAGTATGCCGTTGCTGATGGAAGCGCTAGCGAAGTCTACCGTAAACTCCATGTCAAAATGATCAATGGCCTTGGACACCGAGACCATGGAATCTGTGTTCTGATAATCAATCACGCCAAAGGCTTTGAGTACTGTAGAGAAGCGACCATTCAGATTGTTGAATTCGGTGGGCGTATAATTGTTCCAGAACAAGGGCGTGTTGTAGGTGGATTCAATATAGTAGTTACTGCCATACTGGGTATACAGGCGGGTCAAATCACCCATAGCAGCAGGTTCGTCCCAATAGGCCAGTTGCAGATTATAGGTATCGCCACTGCTGGAGAAGGTATTGGATGCGCCTATTTCGGCAAAGCTCCGGTTGAATTCATATACCGCAAGATAATCGTCATAACTGGGGTTGCCAACCTGATCCACAGCGAAAATATCAATGCTGTTGTTGGCTACGGCATTGAAATCCAGTCCCAGCACAGTGTCCAGAGTACTTCCCAGGCCTGGAATATTTATGATACCTGCATAACCCTGCTGCTCAGCAAGTTGGGCTGCCTGATATTCCTCCTGGGTGAGGATGCTTGGTAGGGCAATGTCGATGAAGTCCAGGTCATCACGGCCGACCAGCGCCAGCCCCGAGACAGTTGATCGCTCGGGGTCGCCAACGTTGCCATCCCTGAAATAAAAACTACTGAGCAGGGCAGGGTACTCGCTACCGGCATATCCGTGTCCAGTGACAATAGCGCCCTGCATGTTACTGTCTGATGTGTTCAATGAGCTGCACAATCCGTCACAGTAGATGCCAGAATATTCACCGGGGTTGTTTGGGTTTTCATTAAGCAGGTTGAATTCAACTATATTGCGGTTGAGGGTGCCATCGAAAAAGACCTGCCAGTACTGATAATAACTTGTCTGAAAACTCAATGAGCCATTTTCAATATTGTTCATCGATGCGGAAAAATTGATATCAAAGGACATGCTCAGATAGCTGATTGGTGTGCCGTTTCCGTCTTCCCCGATATAACCTAGGACCTGATCATAATGACCTTGAATATCGGTCATTTCAGAATGTTTAAAAGTGGCGAAGAATGACACAGGATCTAGAGGCACCTCTGCAATAGCTCCATCAATCAAAACGGATGAGCCATCAAGGTTGTTGTTGTAGGCAGCCAGTGAGCCTTCCCAGCGTTCCCAGTTAACATTGAAAGCATTACTTATTGGTTCAAGCAGATTTTCATTGCGCTTGCTGATGACAAGAGCTTCCGTATCATCCCTCAGCACAAGACGAGGGCGTGAACGTTGATCTATAAACAGTACTGGATCATTCGTTGTCGGCCGTGTGTAACCCAGCAGTATCCGGGCCAGTCGCTCCTGCACCAGGAAGCCATCATAATCCAGGTTGTTGTCCACTTCGGCGGCGCTGAAGCGTTGTTCTTCTTCAATCAGGAAGACACCATCGACACTGGTATCTGGGATGGAAACCTGAGCAGATGCGACCTGATTGCGAAAGATGTCCAGATCAGCGTCATAGAAAAGGTTAAAGCCGCCCACGAAGGCCTCACCATCCTCACCGGTGAAAACGCCTTCGATCTGACCAAAAATACTGGCGAGTTGGTGATTGATATAACCGGCATTGTTCACGGGTTGGGCAACGACATAGCCATCAATGACAGAACCGGAATAATCGAAACTCCAGTACTGGGAATTGGCGTTGTTACAGAATTCACCGCCCCCAAGGCAGAATTCCATGCTGCCGTTGGTGACCAGGGCGGTGGTGAAGTCAACATCAAAGGCAGTGAAGAATTCTGTGATGCTGCCTGCGCTGGAACTGCCAAGAATACGGTCATAATTGGTTAAATAGGTCCGGCTTCCGGTCAGGCTGGTCAACGAGGCGGGGTCAACACTGACGACCACCAGGGGCTGGAGGATGTCTGTGAAGTCTGTGTTGTCGGCATAGTCTTCATAGAGGCGGCCTGTGTTCCAGACGCCGATTTCGAAGTCGTAGGGATTTTCGCCTTCTTCCGTGATGGTCCCATCCGTAAATGCGAGGAAGGAGCCTGTGCCTCTGAAGACATAAGGCGGCTCCAGACTGACAGAGAAGGGGGCCTCAGGATCACTGCCGGCAAGGATGATATTTTGTCCGGGAGCGAGTTCAGTGACGTTACCCGGGAAAATAGCTCCGGGAGCGGCACTACGGCTGAGCACGAAACCAACACGTTGCGCCACACTGACACGGTCTGCCGGGCTCAGGACCGGAGTAGCGAAGCCAACCAGGGTTTCACCCTCGACCCCAAGTCCTTGGGTATCCTCGAAGAAAAATTCGGTGAAGAGGGCCTGTGCACTGCCATCGTCAACAAGAATGCCATCAAGGAAACTGGTGTTTAAATTAATCTGTGTTGTGGTATTGCCCTGAATGCGGTTGGAATTTGAGGCGATGATGAAATTTGCAACACTGCTGGCAATGGTGCCATCAAAATAAATATTGTAGGTGATCGGTATGGACGCATTACCCAGCAGAATTTCGAGGTGACCATTGCTGACCTGGCCGAGTGAGGCTGAGAAATTCAGATCAAAGCTCATGTTCAGGGCAGTGATGGGCGTGGTCGGGCTATTCTGGTCAACGGCAGTGGCAGCGATACCGCCGGTATTGGCAAGACCACTAAAAGCCAGGACCTGATTGACCCGACCCGTGGTACCAGCCAGCTCGCTCAGGCTGAAATCGGTATTGAAGCCGCTATTGGCAGCGAGTGCCAGGAAAGCTGCACTGGGCTGGGCGAAACCCGGATCAGTGGGTGGCGCGGGGTCAGGATTCTGGTTGCCGTTGCCAACAGTCCCGGTGCCGGTGCTTTGAAAGTCATCAGAACCCCGTACGCTCAAGGCGGGGTTGATCTGGTTATCGGTTCTGCCGATATCATTGCTGGGATCCTGGTCATTGTCAGGATCGGTATTGCCTGCAAGACCAAAGCGCTGATCCGGATCGTTATTGTTGTTTTGCTGGTTGCCCAGCGGGCGGGTTGCCGGTTCTTCATCGTCGGCATCAGCGAGGCCACCATCCCCTTCGTCACCGTCGTTATTGTCGTTATCGTTGTTGCCATCATTGGCGTCGTCATCGTCATCGCCGTTATTATCGGCGCCGGGGTTGATGTTGATCTGGCCAAGCTGGGCAGGTTGCTGCAGAAGTCCCTGCGGTGCCTGTCCCGGGAAAGTCTGGCTGTAATTGAAATTGGCCCCTTCGCCGGTATCCAGGGAGCCCTGGGCATTGGAAATGGTGGTGCCACCGTCATAGACACCAGTGAGGAGTCTGCCGGCATCTATGACAGCTTCATGGGTCGTTCCGCGGATACCAATACTGGCAAACTGGGTGACAACTTCGTAACTGTCTCCGGCACTGTCACCGATACTGCCTGAGATGGTTCTGAAGCCACCCTGGACCATGTTCATCAGGGCATTGTCCGGCGCGCCACCGGCGCCGTCCGTGTTATAGGTCTGGAAAGCAAAAATGGTGTTTTCCTTGAAGGCTATCTGAGCAGAATCCACCATTCGCAACGAGGCAAAGCTGTTCGGACCAGTCGTGATGGTATCCCCGGCAAAAATTTCCGAGCGGCGCTGCAATTCCCTGACATCACCAGCCTCATTGCTGGCTGTCACCATCCCGGTTGTGGACACGACGCGACCAATTGCCTGAGCTTCCTGTCCGAAGGACACGGAGGTATTCAGTAGGAGTAATAAGGGGCAAATCAGAACAAATAAACGAATGAATGAAGTGCGCTGCAACATTGAAGAAAACCTGTCCACCTCGGAGTATCAGAGTGCTGAAAAGTCTACTACTGAAACGAGCAAGATGCCATCAGGCAAGGGGCTTTAGCAAACTTGATGTGAACCCCGTCACGTTTAGTTTTTACTGGTCCCGGTCCTATCCGCACTACTGGAATCAAAAGCTTTGCTTAGCTGGAAATATTCAAAGATTTCAATATCTTACTTTGAAATGCCGAGACAAGCATGATGCCATCTTAAGATAGCGCTTAGCTTATCTTCCCAAGGTGCTGAAACT
>CAZKJY010000131.1:0-6039 GCA_964553165.1 uncultured Enterobacteriaceae bacterium | reverse complement strand
GCGGCCTTTTCGGGCATTGTAGCAAGCCGCCAAGTGACTGTTCAATCAGCCTTCTTGTCCAGTTTCTCGGTAATACGGGCAGCGCGGCCAGCCAGTTCTCTCAGATAGTAGAGCTTGGCCTGGCGCACATCACCACGACGTTTGAGTTCAACACTCTCGATCATCGGGCTGTGAGTCTGGAAGGTTCTTTCAACGCCCACACCATGCGACATTTTGCGGACGGTAAAGGCAGAATTGAGGCCACGGTTACGTTTGCCAATGACCACGCCTTCGAAAGCCTGCAGACGCTCACGATCACCTTCCTTGATCCGTACCTGTACAACAACAGTATCGCCGGGACTGAATTCAGTGACCTCAGGTTTTAACTGTGCCTGTTCTACTTTTTGGATAATGGTGTTCTTGGCACTCATTGCTTGATACTCCAGTTTAAAAATTCCACATTAAGGGTTCTTGTATTCGCTGATAAATTCGTTGAGCAGCGCCTGCTGTTCACGATCCAGCTCTATTCTTTCCAGCAGGTCGGGCCTTCGCAACCAGGTCCTGCCCAGACTCTGCTTTTGACGCCATCGGGCTATTGCCGCGTGGTCGCCACTTAACAACACTTCCGGCACTTTCATGCCGGCAATAAGTTCTGGCCGGGTATAGTGAGGGTAATCCAGCAGTCCGGCAGCAAAGGAGTCTTCAGCTGCTGAATCCTCATGACCAAGAGCATCCGGCAAGAGACGGATCATGCCATCAATCAATACCATCGCTGCCAGTTCACCACCACTGATGACATAGTCACCCAGCGAAATTTCCTCATCCACCAGCGTGCTGATCACACGCTCGTCAATGCCTTCATAGCGCCCGCACAGAAGTACCAGTTTTTCACTCTGTGCCAGCCTGCTCAGATCTGCCTGCTGCAATGCTTTGCCCTGCGGACTCAGGTAAATCACCCGGGACCGCTCAGACTCCATTCCCAGATCCTGCTGAGCTGCCCCGATGGCTGCACTCACCGGCTCTGTCTTCATCAGCATGCCGGGGCCGCCGCCATAAGGCCGGTCATCCACCGTGCGATGCCTGTCCTCAGTAAAATCTCTGGGATTCCAGAAACTTAGCTGCAACAGCTCCTGCTTGACGGCTCTGCCAGTGATGCCGTAATCAGACAGGGCTCTGAACATCTCCGGGAACAGGCTGACTATGGCAATTCGCATCACGCCTTCCCCGCCTAAAAATCTTTATCCCAGCTGACCCTGATGGTACCCAGTTCCAGGTTCACCTGTTCCACAATCCGACCCCGGACGTAAGGGATCAGTCGTTCCTGTTCGTCTACACTGCTGGCATCTCCCTGAACCACCAGAACATCATTGGCGCCGGTTTCCAGCAGACTGACTACCTTGCCGAGGTCTTCATTGCCCTGATTGACAACCCGCAGACCTTTTAGCTGGTACCAGTAAAATTCTTCAGCTGCCAGCTCCGGTAAGGCCTCTTTGGTAACGTAGAGAGACTTCCCCGTATACAGCCTGGCCAGTTCGCGATCATCACAGCCCTTGATATGGGCGACGAAACCATTTCCCTGCGACTTGCTCTGATCTATTTCAACTGTTACCAGCATCTCGTCCCCTGCCCGGGAACGTGGCGTCACGAAGCGCTGGTAATTCAGTATGTTTTCAGGGGGATCCGTGAAGGAAATCAGCTTCACCCACCCCTTGATACCGTAGGCAGCTCCAATTCGCGCGATCAGGATATGATCGGCAAGCTGCGAGGCGGTCATTTAAGCGGCCGCTGCGTCCTTCAAAAGACGGGCAACCCGGTCACTGACCTGAGCACCCTGGCCCTGCCAGTATTCAATGCGCTCGGCATCAATTCGCAGGCGCTCTTCACCGCCTTTGGCGATCGGATTAAAGAAGCCGACGCGTTCGATAAAGCGGCCGTCACGTGATTTACGCTTGTCGGCAACGGTCAAATGATAGAACGGGCGTTTTTTGGCACCTGTTCGGGAAAGTCTAATCACCAACATAAGTTATTGATCCTAATATATAAATTCAGTCTATATCCGCAGTATTCACGGACTGTCATTGCCAAAAATGTTCCGCAGGATTTAGCTGGGGCGGAAAAAGGCGGGTATTCTACGGGAAAAGCCCGGGATTTGGAACCTTAACGCACTGATTTTAAAAAATAAGTTAAGGGACCTCTGATCAGCTACCCTGGCCTATCTGCCAGGGAATCCTCCGCCTGGAAAACCACCACCTGGCGGGTTCATACCCCCCAGTCCACGCAGCATATTGGCCATTTTGCCACCTTTCATCTTTTTCATAACCCGCTGCATCTGCTTATGCTGTTTGATCAGGCGGTTAAGGTCCTGAATACTGGTACCGGAGCCCTGCGTTATACGTCGTTTGCGGGAACCATTGAGCAAATCCGGATTGCGCCTTTCCTGCATGGTCATGGAATTGATAATGGCCTCCATGCGGACAAACATGCTGTCGTCGACCCGGCCTGCAGCAGCCTGCGCCATGCCGCCCATGCCTGGCATTTTCTCAAGCAGATTGCCGATGCCCCCCATGTTTTTCATCTGCTGCAGCTGTTCCTTGAAGTCTTCCAGATCGAAGCGTTTGCCGCGTTTAATTTTTTGAGCCAGTCGCTGGGCTTTTTGCTTATCAACTTTTTTCTCGACATCCTCTATCAGGGAGAGGACATCGCCCATACCCAGAATTCTGGAAGCCAGCCGGTCCGGATGGAAAGGTTCCAGGCCGTCAATCTTCTCGCCCGTGCCCAGAAACTTGATGGGTTTGCCGGTTATATGACGGACTGACAGTGCGGCGCCGCCTCTTGCATCACCGTCGGTCTTGGTAAGAATGACACCACTCAGCGGCAGGGCGTCATTAAACGCCTTGGCCGTATTGGCAGCATCCTGACCGGTCATGGCATCCACCACGAACAGTGTTTCGATCGGATTAATCGCCGCATGCAGCGCCTTAATCTCCTGCATCATGTTTTCGTCGACATGCAAACGGCCGGCCGTATCAAGAATCAACACATCAGAATATTTTAAACGGGCATGCGCTATTGCCTTTTTGGCAATATCAATTGGATTCTCATCGGCACTGCTGGGGAAAAACTCCACACCCACTTCGGCAGCCAATGTTTCCAATTGTTTAATCGCAGCCGGACGATAGATATCAGCACTGGCCACGGTAATTTTCTTGTTATGGCGCTCTTTCAACAGACGCGCCAACTTGCCGACCGAAGTGGTTTTACCGGCGCCCTGCAAACCGGCAACGAGCACCACCGCAGGGGGTTGAGTAGCAAGGTTCAACCCCTCGCTTTTCTCACCCATGACCTGCTCGAGCTCGCTCTGAACAATTTTAATCAACGCCTGTCCAGGCGTCAGGCTGCGTTTAACTTCCTGGCCTACAGCACGTTTTCTGACCTGCTCGATGAAAGCCTTGACGACCGGCAGCGCCACATCTGCCTCAAGTAACGCTTTACGAACATCGCGCAGCGTATTTTTTATGTTGTCGTCGCTGAGTTTCGCCTTGCCACTGACCTTACGCATTGCGCCGGTCAGGCGATTGGTCAAATTATCAAACATGTCTCACTACCATCGGTTGAATTTAAATCGAACGAAAGTGGAATTTTATCAGGAAATACAATAAATTCGTTTCTTTATAGCCAGCCGGATATCAGGCTGGTCAAACATCAAAACACAGTCCTTCAGGACCGGAGTTGGCAAGCCTAACACCCCATGATCGCAACAATTACCGGAATCATTGCCATCGCCTTTTATCTCGGCGGCGCAATTCTACAATACTTTTCTCTGAAAAACCGCGATAAATCCAATAGAAACAAGGTGCTCTTATTCGGCTTTGCCGCTCTGATCCTACACACCCTCAGCCTCAAGGGAACGCTTTACAGTGCCACCGGTCTTGATCTTGGCTTTTACGGCATCGCATCCCTGATCGGCTGGATTATGGCCATCCTGGTAACCGTCAGCGGCTTGCGAAAACCCCTGCAAAATTTGTTTATCGGGGTTTATCCACTGGCGGCGGCTGCCTTGCTGCTGGGCCTGTTGATGGCATCGCACGATGACATCAGCAAATCCGTACAGCATTGGACGCTACAACTGACCAGTCATATTTTGCTCTCCATCTTTGCCTATAGCGTTCTGACCATCGCCGCTCTGCAGGCCGCGCTGCTGGCTTTGCAGGATCATCATTTACGCCATCACCAAACCAATGGCCTGATCATGCAGCTGCCGCCCCTGCAAACAATGGAACAACTGCTCTTTGAACTGGTTTGGGTTGGTGTAATCCTGCTTAGCGTTTCTATCGTTACCGGCATGCTGTTCCTTGAAGACATGTTCGCCCAACATCTGGCTCACAAAACCATTTTATCGATCGTCGCCTGGGGCATTTTCTCGGCACTGCTGGCTGGTCGATATTTGCTGGGTTGGAGAGGCACAACCGCCATTCGCTGGGCTATTGGTGGCTACATCCTGCTAATGCTGGCTTTTCTGGGCTCCAAACTGGTGCTTGAAGTCTTTATAGGTTCTTGACATTTTCCGGCTCGCAGCATAAAACTGACCCCTCCTACCAACACGGACAATCTCCTGCTTGGACGACATACCCCTTAGCATACTCTTTGCAATACTGCTGCTTTTAATCATTTTGTCCGGTTTCTTTTCCAGCTCAGAAACCAGCATGATGGCCCTTAACCGTTATCGTTTGAAACACCTGGTTAAGGATAGACACCGCGGCGCCATGCTGGCCAGTAACTTGCTGAAAAGGCCTGATCGCCTGATCGGCCTGATTCTGATTGGCAACAATTTTGTCAACATTGCCGCCTCGGCTCTGGCAACCATTATTGCTATCCGCCTATGGGGGGATGCCGGCGTTGCCATCGCCACCGGACTGTTAACGCTGGTTATCCTTATCTTTTCAGAAGTAACCCCAAAGACACTGGCCGCGTTGCACCCCGAACGCATCGCCTTTCCCGCAGCATTCATTCTTCGCCCCATGCTTTTATTGTTTTACCCGCTGGTTTGGCTGGTTAATTTTATTGCCAACCGGTTGCTGAAACTGTTCGGGGTACGCATGGATCAGGAAACAGCCGATCATGTTACCCAGGACGAGCTGCGCACCATTGTGCATGAAGCCGGCGCCTTGATTCCTGACCGTCACCAAAGCATGTTACTCAGCATTCTGGATCTTGAAAAAGTGACCGTGGAAGACATTATGATTCCACGCAATGAGGTTGTCGGGATAGATCTGGATGATAACCTGGATACCATTATTCAGCAGATTCGCACCAGCCAGCACACCCGGCTACCGGTTTACACCAGCGATATCAACAATATCTGCGGCATTTTGCATCTGCGCAACGCTGCCCGCTTTCTGACGGAAGAAGACCTGACCAAAGCTGCCATTCTGCAAACCACGCGCGAGCCTTACTTTATTCCTGAAAGCACCCCGCTCAACACCCAGCTACTCAATTTCCAGCATGAAAAACGCCGCATAGGACTGGTTGTCGATGAGTACGGCGATATTCAGGGCATTGCCACGCTGGAAGATATTCTTGAGGAAATCGTCGGCGAATTTACTACGGACGCCGCTGCCAGTAACAAGGATATCCACCCCCAGGAGGACGGCTCCTACATCATTGACGGGAGCGCCAGTATTCGCGACCTGAACAGGATCCTTGGCTGGAAACTACCCACCAAGGGACCCAAAACCCTCAATGGGCTGATCATGGAATCTCTTGAGTCTATTCCTGATGCCAGCGTGAGCTTCAAAATTGGCAGTTTCTATTTCGAAACCCTGCAGACAAAAGACAACATCATCAAAACTGCGCGTGTTATGGAAACCGACTCACGATCCCCATACACAAGAAAACTGCAACCCCGCTAGCAGAGTTCAACTCCGTTATAACGGCGCCTTGATCCTGGTAATTGACGACCGTCAGATTTTATGATCGCCAACTGAATTTCGCTGTTGACAGTTTCTACTCATTGCGGCATATATAAGTCGTGGTCATAACTTTCTGACCGTGTCTCGAAAC
>CAZKJY010000130.1:0-6054 GCA_964553165.1 uncultured Enterobacteriaceae bacterium | reverse complement strand
TTGGTTCGCGATACCCCTGGCAGTACCGGGCCGTCGATCTGCCGCCAGAGATTGGCTGCCGTCGTTGCCACCCGCTCGGCCTGATCAATATCCACTTCATACTGATGCTGAAGTTTTTCGATGGTCTCGTCTCGGGAGTCATCATTGCTGAGCCTGCCAATGGTGTCATAAAGCAGACCTTCCTTGAGGGCGACGTCGCCAACATGCATGGATTCAATCTGCAACTGGTCAAACACTGCCTTGAGGATTGCAATCCCCGCCGGGAGCACATCCCGACGCAGTTCAGGCACCTGATCCAGAATTTTTTTATTGCCGATCAGGTCTTTAACCAGCTGTTGCAGGGCGCTGTGGCTGATTACCGCTCCCCCGTCTTTCTCCATGGTCAGATCAGCAATTGCCCTTGCGGTCCCGGAGGTACCATAGACTATGTCCCAGCCAGATTTGCGGTAGTTTTTACGCAAAACTTCTATCTCGGCACAGGCATTCAGATAGGCCGCATCAAAAAACTGATGGCTAAGGTGGCTGATTTTCCTGCCGCTGAAGCGTTTGGTGTAACTGACACAGCCCATGCTGAGACTTTCAAGCAACAGCGGCTCATGCCCTTCACCGATAATGAATTCCGTGCTGCCCCCTCCGATATCGATAACCAGCCGCCGCTTGTCATCATTACTGACGGAATGCGACAGACCGGAATACACAAGTCTGGCTTCTTCATAACCTGAAATAATCTGGATGGGGACACCCAGCGCCTGTTCGGCTTTTTTAATGAAGGCCTTGGAACGACTCGTCGTTCTGAGGGTCTTGGTGCCTACAGCCCTGATCTGTGAACGTGGAATATCACGCAGACGCTCGGAAAAACGGTGCAGGCAATCCAGCGCCCGGGTCTGGGCAGCCTTCCCCAGGTGGCCGTCTTTCTTGACGCCCCGGGCAATCTGCACCATCTCCTTTTCCCGGTCCACGATTTCCAGCTGACCGTTTTGAATGCGGGCAATCAGCATATGGAAACTGTTGGAACCCAGGTCTACGGCTGCGAAATATGGAGATTCGGTACTTACTTGCACACTGTTGCCAGATCAGATTAACTTCAGGAGGTCTGCCTTGCCGCCCAGTCTACACCATGCACCATGCTTAGTAGAAATTGGTAGTGCGTCAGGTTGAAAATAATTCATGCTAAAAACAGTTATTAATAACTAAGACTTTCTTCCATCCCGGCAAAGGCTTCGTAACACGCCAAAAAACGCACGTCCATGTGCAGGCTCGGATGGCGACATCCTGTCGCCATACGGTTACTCGCTCTTTGCGGGATGTAAGCAGTTTAAAATTCAACCTTACGCACTACCTAGAAATTAATAGAATTGTCTTATTTCGGCGTTAGCATTAGCCAACTTTACCTTTGAGCGTTTACCCGGGGACACTTATGTTGAAGCTTAACAAAAACATGCTGCTGATCATCTCGCCAGTCATCCTGATTGCCATCATCAGCTTTCTGTTGCTGGTTCAGAATAAGCGACTGCCCACCCTGAATACCGCATCGCCCTGGTTCCAGGATGGTGTGTCCGCAGTTAATCTGGCGCGGGACAGGGCTATCAACAACAACCCTGGAGCCGCCAGAAATATCATTCTGTTTGTCGGCGATGGCATGAGCATGACAACCGTGACCGCTGCACGGATTTTTGCCGGTCAGCTGGACGGCGCGACTGGCGAGGAGCATCGCCTCAGTTTTGAACAATTCCCCTGGACCGGTCTTGCCAGCACCTACAACACCAACCAGCAGACACCGGATTCAGCTGGCACCATGACGGCCATGATGACCGGCATCAAGACCCGCGCTGGGGTAATCAGTATTACCGATACGGTTGAACGTGCCAGTTGTGACAGTTACCAGCGGGCGCAAAACCCTGACCTGATGACCGCACTAGAGCTGGCTGAAATTGCTGGCAAGGCAACTGGAATTGTCAGTACAGCCCGTCTGACGCATGCAACGCCTGCGGCCACCTATGCGAAAACCCCGGAACGGGACTGGGAAGCCAGCACCAGTCCCGATGAAGATGATCCCCCCAATAATTGTGAAGACATTGCCAGCCAGTTCCTCAGCTTTGCGCCTCGCCTGCGTGCAAGCCTTGGTGTCGAAGATATGGATATTGATGGCATTGATGTGGCCTTTGCCGGTGGCAGAGCCATGTTTTTTGACGGGGACCCGGATAACCTGACCGGCTTCTCGGAAGCTACTGAAGAAGGCACGCGTGAAGACGGCCGCAACCTGATCCGGGAATGGCTGTCTCAGGGTGGTCTCTATGTCATGGATCAGAGCGGCTTTGATCAGCTCAGCGATCAGGATTCACGCAATGTGCTGGGACTCTTCAACGCTTCCCACATGCGTTTTGAAGCGGACCGGCACAATGATGCCGCAGGCGAACCTTCCCTCACCGAAATGACTCTCAAGGCCATCGATATCCTGGAAGAGGATGACGACGGATTTTTTCTCATGGTGGAGGCAGGCCGTATCGACCACGCCCACCACAATAACAATGCCTACAATGCCCTCAATGAAACCGTCGAGCTATCCCGTGCGGTTGCCGCCGCTCTGGCAGCAACCGACCCCGATGAAACCCTGATCATTGTTACCGCAGATCACAGTCACGTCATGACAATGGCGGGCTATCCAACGCGGGGCAATCCCATTCTCGGCAAAGTCATTACCAATGATGATGCCGGCAATGCAGAATCCGACTTCGCGCTGGATGACGAAAACCTGCCCTATACCACCCTGAACTACATGAATGGTATTGGCTTTGCCGATCTTGGTGACAGGACCGATGGCAATTACCCGCGCCTGCAGTTGGAAGAAGGCCAGGACCCTCTTCCCTTACCGGGTCGGGCAGATCTCAGCAATATTGATACGCAGGCACCGGGCTTTCATCAGGAAGCTTTTATCCCCTTGGCGGAGGGTGAAACACATGGCGGAGAGGATGTCCCGATCTATGCCAGTGGCCCGGGTGCCCATCTCTTAAGCGGCGCCATCGAACAGAATGTGATTTTCCATGTGATGAATTTTGCAGGCAATCTGCAGGGGCTGGCAGAAGCAGCACTGGAATAGATTTATTCTTCGACCCTGACTTTTTCCAGCTTTTCAGTAACCCAGACAAGACGGGCGATGGCGGGAGGCCAGTCGGTCTTGTTTTCCAGAGCCTTCATGTAGTCATGTTCCGCTTCAGTCAGCATGTCAAGTTCTTCATAGGCCATGCCACGGTCAAAATAGGCAATGTGCAGATTGGATACCTGTAGTTCTATGGCATGACTGTAGTCATCAATGGCGCGTTCAAAATCACGCAGAAAGTGATAAAGAATGCCACGGCTGACATAGACTTCTGCCAGTGCGGGGCTGATCATCAGCGCTTCATCATAATCCGACAGGGCTTCAGCCAGGGAACCGTTGGCAGCATGCAGAATGCCCCGGTTGGCAAAGGTGGCGGCGCGTACCTGATCGCTCAGGCCATACTGTTCAATGGCCGCATTGCAGGGTTCAATGTTGTCTATGCTGATACCCACCATTTCCACTGTTGATGCAATATCCGCTTCAACAAAACAGCGGAAGGCAGCTGGATTATTGTTTGCCACGCGAATACCCTGCGCAAAGGCGGTGGAGCCAAAGCACAGGGAAAAAAACAGAAGCAGTTTCAACACAGATTGCAGCACGACGTCTCAGTGACCTTTATATTGTTATTGTTATTATTAGTCTTACTGTTCTAACTCGGAAAAATATGTCTTATTTCAGACTGCTTAAAAGCTTAACCATCTGATTTAAAAAAGTAAATTTCGAATTATGTAAACAAAGAGGAGTCTTTCTTGAAAAACCCCTGGAAAACACTGGGAAGCCGCATCGTCTATAGCAATCCCTGGATGCGGGTGAGGGAAGATCAGGTCATCACGCCAAAGGGTGACAACGGCATCTACGGGGTTGTTGAGGCTAAACCGGCAATTGCCATTGTCGCGATCACTGAGGCACTGGATACCTTCCTGGTAGGCCAGTATCGCTATCCACTGGAAACCTATACCTGGGAAGTTCCCGAAGGAGGCGCCGAAGCAGGAGAAACGCTGCTGGATGCCGCCAAACGTGAGCTAAAAGAGGAAACCGGTATCGAAACCGGTCTGTGGACAGCCCTGGGTGAACTGTATACCAGCAACTGCTTCACCAATGAACGCGGTTTTGTGTTTCTGGCGGAAGAGCTTCTCCAGGGTGAGGCAGCCCCAGACCCAACTGAAAAGCTGCAAGTGAGGAAAATCCCCTTTGCCGAAGCCTGGCGCATGGTGCTCAATCAGGAAATCAAGGACGCGCTCTCAGTCATCGCCCTGATGCGCGTCCATGAATACCTCAAACAGCGCAAGCGTTTCTGATGCTGCCTCTTGGTCGGTCGTTGGTTTCCTGAGCCTAAGCCTTATTTCCCGGTTTTTTACTGAAGACCAGCTTGTCGTCTTCGAGTCTGGCGACAATGGTATCGCCTGGTGAAAAATCACCGGACAGCACATGCTGGGCCAGCGGATTTTCCAGCCAGTTCTGGATCGCCCGCTTCAGCGGCCTGGCCCCATAGACCGGATCAAAGCCCAGACTGGCCAGTTTATCCAGCACACCGTCGCTGAGCTCCATTTTCAGCTGGTTGTCTTCCAGGCGTTGTTCCAGCAGCTGCAGCTGAATTTCTGCAATGCCCCTGACCTGGTCTTTGCCCAGCGGATGGAACACCACCAGCTCGTCGATGCGGTTGATGAATTCCGGCCTGAAGTGACGACTGACGATTTCCAGCACCGATTTTTTCACTGCTTCGTAGGATGCATCGTTGGCTGACTCGTCACTCATCATTTCCTGGATACGGTCAGACCCGAGGTTTGAGGTCATGACAATGACGGTATTCCTGAAATCAACCGTACGGCCATGTCCGTCAGTCAGGCGGCCATCATCCAGCACCTGCAGCAGAATATTGAACACATCCGGATGGGCCTTCTCAACTTCATCCAGCAGCAGCACGGCATAGGGACGGCGACGCACAGCCTCGGTCAGGTAACCGCCCTCTTCATAGCCGACATAGCCCGGAGGCGCACCAATCAGACGAGCGACAGAATGCTGTTCCATGAACTCGGACATGTCTATCCTCACCATGGCATCCTCGGTATCAAACAGAAACTGCGCCAGCGCCTTGCAGAGCTCGGTCTTGCCCACGCCGGTGGGTCCAAGGAACAGAAAGGATCCATTTGGACGACGCGGATCAGACAGACCTGAGCGTGAACGGCGCACGGCATTGGCAACGGCATCCACCGCTTCTTCCTGACCGATCACCCGTTCATGCAGGGCTGCTTCCATGCGCAGCAGTTTCTGCTTTTCGCCTTCCAGCATGCGGGAGACCGGGATACCAGTCCAGCGCGATACCACCTGGGCAATTTCCTCATCGGTGACCTTGTCGCGCAACAGCTTCATCTCGATGTTTTCCGTATTCGAGGCTGCTTCAAGTTTGCGTTCCAGCTCCGGAATCACCCCGTACTGCAATTCTGACATGCGCGTTAAATCTGAAGCGCGGCTGGCAGCCTCCAGTTCAATTCTGGCCTGTTCCAGATCACTTTTGATTTTCTGTGCACCCTGCAGGGTTGCCTTTTCAGCTTTCAGCACCTCATTCAGATCAGCGAACTCAGCCTCCAGTTTCTGGATATCCTCTTCCAGTTTCTTGAGTCCTTTTTTCGACGCCTCATCGGTTTCCTTCTTCAGCGCTTCGCGTTCAATTTTCAGCTGGATCAGACGGCGCTCCAGCCGGTCCATATCTTCCGGTTTGGAATCAATTTCCATGCGGATAAGACTGGCTGCTTCATCAATCAGATCGATGGCCTTGTCCGGCAACTGACGGTCAGTGATATAACGCTGGGAAAGTTTTGCTGCAGCGATGATCGCCGAATCGGTAATGTTGACCCCATGATGCACTTCATAGCGCTCTTTCAATCCGCGCAGAATGGCAATGGTGTCTTCCTCGTTGGGTTCATCCACGAGCACTTTCTGGAATCGACGCTCCAGTG